>JAZNLN010000191.1:0-9008 GCA_045579125.1 Ruminiclostridium sp. | reverse complement strand
ACTTTGCGGGCTCGCTTATCGGAGATAAGGCGAACTCTGTTATTTTCGACAACACAAAGCTGAAAAGAGCTGTGCCGTCGTTTACTGCGACCGTTCGCTACGACCAGGGTATCAGAGAAACTATCGAATATGTCCTGTCGCATAAAGAAATGCAGACAGAGGACGAGGAGTTTGACGTCTGGTGCGACAACGTTATTAACGCACTTGAAACCGCCAAAAAATCACTCATTGATAATGAAAGGAAATAAGAAATGGTAAACGTAAAAGGAAGATGGGCGCTTATCACGGGCGCAAGCAGAGGCATAGGCTATCTGACCGCAATTTTTATGGCGGAACAGGGTTGCAATCTCATTCTCCACAGCAGAAAACCCGAACACACCGAAAAGGTGCTCGCAGAAGTGAAGGCGCTCGGAGTTGACGCTTACGCTGTTTCGGCGGAGCTGTCGGACCTTGACGCTGTGGAAAAAATGCTGAAGGAAATAGACGAAAAAGGAACGGTAGTTGACATCGTACTCAACAATGCGGGACTTCAGATTGCTTACAGAAACGAGTATTTCTCAACGCCTGTGTCGGACTACACGGAAAGCTTCAAGATAAACACCATTGCTCCCGCTATGATTTGCTATCATTTCCTTCCGAAAATGATAGAGCGTGGTTTCGGCCGCATACTCAACACAACCAGCGGAATACGCCTCGAACCGCAGCAGGCGGGCTACTCCGCAAGCAAGGCGGCGCTTGATAAAATAACCATCGACCTCGGCTCGACGGTAGAGGGAACCGACGTTATGATAAACCTGACCGACCCGGGCTGGTGCAGAACAGACCTCGGCGGGCCGCATGCTCCGAACGCTCCCGAAAGCGCTATTCCCGGAATAGTGGTAGGCGCTTTTGTGGACGACAAAAAATCGGGACGTTATCTCAATGCGCCGTTCTTTACGGGAATGACGCTTGAGGACGCAGTAAAAAAAGCAGAAGCTGAATTCGACAGCATATACTAAAAAAAGCCGCACAGTGCATTCACACTGTGCGGTAATTTTTATTCTCCCGTAAACATAACGGTACAAAGGCCCTTCGCCTGTTCCTCAGTCGGCATTTTAAGCACGCCCATATCAAGTAAATCCTTCATTATTCTTGTATGAAGAGAACAAGCACAGTTCTGGTTATAGTACTTTATCAGTTCGTGCATATGCTCAGGTTGACCGTAAAGCTCGGCTTTGAGCGTTTCGGCGGCATATCGGCGTGACAGCTCGGTTATCTCCTCCGACGCCTCGGGAATAAACCGGAACCACTCGCTCTGACTGTCGCAAAGAATAATATTGCACTTATACCCGCCGCCGCTCTTCAGAAGATAACCCTTTTCAAGCAGACGTGCGTAATCCTCGGCGTTGGCGGCACATTCGGGGAGCTGATTGTTAAGCCAGAAATACAGCTTGTCATAGTCCTCGCACATGTTATCTCTCCACATTCCGTTTCTGCCGACCCAATTATGGTCAAGCTGCCAGCTTTTCCACCATATGCCGTCCGAAAAATTATTCCTCCACATATCTCCGCACGACCAGTAAATATTGGACTCGACGTCGCTTATATCCCAATCGGGTATAACATAGACGACTGCGGTTGCAACAAAGTCGCCGCCGTCGGGACGCTTGACGGAAAACTTCTGGTCAGATATGTCCGCAGTTGCAAGCTTATGCGCAAGAAAACAAACCATGCACCATTTAAGCAGATTGATGTCACGATCGGGAACGTGCAGCCATTCAGGAATTTCCGTTATTTTTTCAAGAACAGGCGCAAAAAATTGTTCCGCAAAAAGCTTTGAATATTTCGGCAACGCTTCCCTGTAAATTCTGTAACTTGTTTCGTTGGGCTCGGTAATACGGATATTGGTGCGGTACCTGCCGCTTGAAAGCTTATCCATATAGCCGTATTCTTCAAGAACTGCTACCTCGTCCTCAACAAATATCGGGTTAATGCCAAGCTCCTCGGCAATTTCGTTTATTGTTCTCGGCTGATGATATGCCGCATATGCGATATTCTGCGTAATAGCCTTTGCGAGAAAATCAGAGGTGTCGCCTTTCTCGCCGGGATGTCCGCAGTGTCCCATGTCGCAGAAGCGTATCGGCTCCGCACCGAGTGTTCCTGTTGTCCTTGTTCTTTCCATACCCGTCTTTAACTCCTTTCGTGAACAGGCCAAATGCCATTTTACCGTATTTTCGTTAAGCGAAAGCATTGCCGCTATTTCTCTGACTTTTCTGTCATGAAAATAATGCTGAACAATTATTTCACGCTGAATTTTAGAAAGGTAGGTTATCTCCCGCCGCAGAATACCGCAGCTTTCGCTGTCTATAAGCTCCAGCGTAAAATCTCTGTCATCGGGGATGTACTCGATACCGTCAACCGCTGTGTTTTTCCGTTTGCTGTCAATGTATCCTGCGTAGACGTTTCTTGCAATGCGGTATATGTAGCCGTCAGGGTTTTCGATTCTGTCCTGCTTTAACAGGGATTTATAAACCTCAAGGGTTATCTCCGCCGCAAGCTCCTCTGCCTCGTCGATTTTCGACACTCTTGACACAGCAAAACCGAACAGCTTTTTAACATATGAAGATATTATATTGTCAGCGTCGTGCTTGTTCATTGCTTTCCCTCTCTTTAAGAACGTTCTCAATAATACAGTGGGATTATTTCAAAAAAGGTTGGTAAAAACATATGCAAATAACAATGTTTTTTTCTAATTATATACCAACATGATTATAATTTCAACAAAATACAACTTTCGGGATTTTTTTCTTTACAAAAATAAAAAAATATGGTACAATTAGCATGGTTATATTTAAGTGATAACACATATTTCTGCGATATGTTCGCAGTATTTTTCATTGCTTACAGAAAGGTGTGACAAAATGAGCATAGCAATTATTGCTGCCGCTGTTGCAGGCGGCGTGGCAGTGCTCGGAACAGCAGGCTCTGCCGCAATAGCAAATACTCTCTTCAAAAAGGTTATCCCCCGCCAGGACGGCGTAAAGGTTAATATGAACGAAATGGCGGACGGGGAAAAATGGCAGGAATACATGAAGGTAATTCAGCCCAATAAGGAGCTTATGCTTTCTCTGCCGAGCGAACAAATCAAGATAAAATCAAAGGACGGACTCACTCTTGTCGGAGATTACTACCCCGCCGAAAAACCGTCTGATAAAATAGTAATCTGTTTCCACGGATACACAAGCGCAAGAATGAGCAGCTGCTCGTTTGCGGCGTATATGCACAGCATAGGCTACGACTGCCTGCTTGTTGACAACCGTGCGCACGGCGACAGCGAGGGCGAATACATAGGCTTCGGCATACTTGACAGACACGACTGCATGTCGTGGATAAACTACGTCAACGAAAGATTTGATTCGAAAAAGGACATTCTTCTTTACGGCGTGTCCATGGGCGCTACCACCGTAATAATGGCGGCGGGCGACAGCAGCATTCCCAAGAACGTAAAAGCTGTTATTTCGGACTGCGCCTTTACATCCCCCAACGACGTATTCTCTCATGTTCTCAAAAGGGATTACAAGCTCCCGACCTTCCCCGTAATGAACTTCAACAATATGATATGCCGCAAAAAAGCAGGCTACGGTTTCAAGGATTATTCTACCCTCACCGCCGTTAAAAACACCAAAAAGCCAATACTTTTCATTCACGGAGAAAAGGACACATTCGTTCCCGTATGGATGACGCTTAAAAATTATGACGAGTGCTCTTCTCCGAAGGAAATGCTTATCGTCGATAACGCAGGCCATGGCGCAAGCTACTACGAAAATCCCCCGCTTTATCAAGAAAATGTCAAAAAATTCATTGACAAATATCTTTAAAATCAAACGGAGGCAAAAATGAAAGAATTTAACGTAAACGGTGCTGTTGTTCAGGCGTATCCGCTGACTGCGGCGCAGAGAATACATAATTACACCATAAAATTCTCCGCACATCAGGTACTCAATATAGGCACAGGCTTCTATGTTCAGAACGACCTCAATTTCGACGCTCTCAGACAGGCTATAAAAGCCGCATATCAGCAGTTCGACTGCATGAGGTTAAGATTCCTCAAGGACGAGGATGACACGGTTTACCAGTACCTCGTTCCCAACGACGACAGAGATGTTCCGTTCTTTGACTTTTCGAACATAAGCGAGGAGGAAGCGCACAACGAAATGCGCAGATGGACTGCCATTCCGTTTGAAAGATATAATTCTCCCATGAACTATATCGCTCTCATAAGACTGCCCGACGGATACAACGGCATTTACCTAAAGGTTGACCATATGACGATGGACTCAAGCTCGCTTATCATGTTCGACGAGTACGTCCTCAAAACCTACTGCTCAATATGCTACGGAACGGAAATGCCGAAGCCCATGATGTCCTATATAAAGGCTCTCGAAAAGGACCTCGAATACGAGGCAGGCTCTGCGGCGCTTAAACGTGACGAGGAGTTCTGGATGAACGAGATAACCGCAAGCGAGCCGATGTATACCGACTTCAACGGCATGGGACGCCTTATCACACAGCGCAGAGAAAATAATAACCCCGACCAGCGCTGCGCTATGGTTGTCACCAAAAACCCTGAGGCGGCAATCGCCGTTTATCACCTTGAAAAAGAGCCGTCCGAAAGACTTATGCAGTTCTGCCTCGACAATCAGGTGCCTATGGCAAGTCTTCTGCTTATGGGTCTGCGTACTATTCTTTCAAAATTCAACAACGACGAAAAAGACGTTTCGGTCAAGAGCTGCGTTGCCCGCAGAGGAACACTGCTTGAAAAGAAATCGGGCGGCACCCGAATTCACTTCTTCCCTATCCGCACCTACATCGAACCCGAGCAGACGTTCCTTGAGGGTCTGCACATAATCCAGAGCGAACAGAACAAGCTTTTCAGACACGCCAATTTCGACCCGATTGATTACACGATAAGACGTGCAAAGCATTGGAAAAATCCTCCCGGAACAAGCTACGAGAGCCTGTCGCTGACGTACCAGCCGATGACGCTGCAGCGCCGTGAAAACGAAATGCCCGACATCAAGTACAAAACTATGTGGTATACAAACGGCGTAGCAGGACAGCCCCTTTACCTTACGGTTATGCACCGTGCGGAGGACAATGGCCTCGATTTCAATTTCGAATACAGGAAAGACGCCGTTACCGAATACGAGATGGAATATCTTTACTATTATATCTGCCGTGCTCTTTTCAGAGGCATTGAGGACCCCAGCCGAACAGTAGGCGAAATTCTTGAAATGATTTAATTTTAAAGGAGATTATATTATGTTTGAACAGTTAAAGGACCTTATCAGCAAC
This sequence comes from Ruminiclostridium sp., assembly GCA_045579125.1. Lineage (GTDB taxonomy): Bacteria > Bacillota > Clostridia > Oscillospirales > Ruminococcaceae > Ruminiclostridium_E. The sequence continues at coordinate 3,674 of JAZNLN010000191.1, read as the reverse complement.
TACGTCGAGGTTGATGCCGACAGCATCACCGAGGATTCAAGATTTATCGAGGACCTCGGCTTTAATTCCTACGATTTCATGAGCCTCCTCGGCGAGCTTGAACAGGAATTCGACATCACCGTAAACGAGCAGGACGTTATCAATCTGCATACGGTAGGAGACGCTGTAAAGTACATGGAAACACTCAAAAAGTAAGCAATGCATAAGGAGGAAAATGCATGGATAAGGCAAAAGTTAAAAATCTTCGTGACCTGTACGAGGCTGCGGCTGAATGCTTCGGCGACGGCATATTTGTAAAGGAAAAGGCCGGAAAGGATATTGTCGAAAAGTCGTTCGAATGCTTTGAAACTGACTGCAAAAAACTCGCAAACTACCTTATGACAGAAATCGGCGCCGATTTTCATGCGGCAGTTATAGGACCTACAAGCTACGCTTATCTCGTAAGCTACTTCGGCACAGTTTCAACCGCAAACCCAGTAGTTCCGCTTGACGCACAGCTTCCCTGCCCCGATTTGTGCGAGCTGCTTCAGAGAGCCGATGTTTCGGTTTTCTTCTACGACTCGAAATATATGCCTATGCTTGACGCAATCAAGGCGGCATGCCCCGAAATAAAGCATTATATTTGCTTACAAAACATTGAAAACGGTGCGTCCGTCGAAAAAATCATTTCGGATTACGAACCTGCCTCTGCACTTCCCGAAATATCGCCCGAAACGCTTGCGGCAATCGTATACACATCGGGAACAACAGGCAAGAGCAAGGGCGTAATGCTCTCGCACGGAAACCTTATCGACAACACAATGTGCCGTGACAACGAAAGTACTCCCGAGGAGTCAATCCTCTCCGTGCTCCCGATTCATCATGTATATTGCTTCACATGCGACGTTCTGCTTGCGTTAAGATACGGCACAACGTTATGTGTGAACGACTCGATGATGCGAATTGCGATGAACCTCAAACTGTTCCAGCCGACATTCATCCTGCTCGTTCCGATGATAGCGGAAACAATCTTAAAGCAGATTAAGGCGGCAGCTGCGGCAAAGCCCGAAATCCCTCCGCAGGCCATTGCACAGGCTGTATTCGGCGGACGACTCAAAGGTATTTACAGCGGCGGCGCATACCTTGCCCCCGAAATCATCAAGTCGTACGCAGAACTCGGTATCCCCATATCGCAGGGCTACGGCATGACAGAATGCTCGCCGAGAATTACATCGACGATATTCACCGATAAAAGCTGCGGCGATGTAGGCACGGTTGTAAACGGCTGTCAGGTCAAGATTGAGGACGGAGAAATCGTTGTAAAGAGCCCTTCCGTAATGCAGGGCTACTATAAGGACGCCGAGGCTACGGCGGAAGTGCTTACCTCCGATGGCTGGCTCCACACGGGCGACCTCGGATATGTAGAAAACAACCGTATATTCATTACGGGACGCAAGAAAAACCTTATCATTTTAAGCAACGGCGAAAATGTTTCCCCCGAGGAGCTCGAAAACAAATTTGCGGGCAACGATATGGCGGCGGAAGTTCTTGTATACGCCGAGGATGGCGTTATTACTGCGGAAATCCTGCCTAATCCCGAATATTTCAAGGATAAGGACAAGGCTTACATTGCAAACGCTTTCAACGAGCTTATAAAGGAAATCAACACAACTGTCACATCGTCAAAAACTATCCGCAAAATTCGTTTGAGAGATAAGGAATTTGAAAAGACGACGTCAAAGAAAATAAAGCGTCAGCAGTCCGAACAGGGCGAAATAATATAAAATAAAGAACAAAAGGAAGAAAGAAAAATGACTTACGAAGAAATCTTTAACACGACAAAAGAAATAATTATGAAAAGCGACGTCAGCAAAATCGGCGGCCATCTCGCTGTGCAGGTTGACATCACAGGCGAGGGCGAAGGCGCTTTCTACATCGAATTAAAGGACGGACAGCTTTTTGTTGAGCCGTATGAATACTACGACCGTGACTGCAAGTTCATCATAAGCGGCGAGAATTTCATAAAGCTTGTAAACGGAGAGCTTGACGCTGTTTTCGCTTTTACGGTAGGAAAGCTTAAAATTGACGGCAGCATCGACAAGGCTCTTGAATTCAAGAACATAGTTGACTCAATCAAAAAGGAAGAAAAGAAAGCACGCAAGGCAAAAACCGCAAAAAAATAAAAACCCCCGCTGACGCATGCCATGCGAAGATTTATTCCTGACGCAGAATATCCCGCTGTAAGAGTGACGCTCGTACAGCGGGATATTTTCAGTCTTCGGGCTTGTATTCAAGTATATCCCCCGGCTGGCATTCAAGGACTCTGCAAATCGCCTCAAGAGTAGAAAAGCGTACAGCGCTTACTTTTCCTGTTTTCAGCTTTGAAAGATTGACATTCGCAACGCCAACCTTTTCCGAAAGCTCGTTAAGCGACATTTTCCTGTCCGCCATAACACGGTCAAGTCGTAATATAATCGGCACAATAAATCCCCCTTATAAGGTTTCATCGGCTTGCTGCTGCAATTTACAGCCGTAATCAAAAACATAAGCAAGAGCTATAAGAAATACGCCGAATAAAAAAGGTGCGGCTTCGGGCATATATGCTTCAATCGCAAATCCGCTTTTAGCCTTGAGTACAACCGCCACCATATTCAGGACAAAGCCGAGCGCTCCCGAGGCGGCAAGAGCATAGCCTGCGCCCTTTATTTTATCGGCAACATCATATCTGAAAGGCGTTTCCGCAGTTCTTACCGTTTTAAATATCCTTGCTCCGAAATTAAGCGCTGTAATATATCCTATACAAACTCCGCACAAGCTTGCAACAAAATACATATTTTCGGGCGTCGCATATTCGGACATCCCGCTTACAAGTCCCGCCGACGCCGCAATATAAAACAAAAGAAGTACGGGAAGACATACAATCATAATTATCATGAAAAATCTGGCAAGCATTTCGAAAAACCTGCACATTTTCACAAATTTGATTTTATCCTTTTCAAGCGTCCTCTCGTTTACATCAACAATCGCAGCCATAATATCCTCCTGATAATACATTTTTCGACAAGCTTATCATAGCTGTATTATAGCATACATATTTACGTTTGTCAATAGTTTTTTAACGTTTGTCATTAAATAATTTATTTTTACTAAAGATATACTCTTTAGCCGTATCAGGCAAAAATACATTTTTATCTCTGTTGAAATGCATTGATTTTTATAGTCTTTTAATAAAGATGATTGATATAATATTTTCAAAGCACAAATAATTAAGGTGTAAAGCCTTAATAATTCAATAAAAGACCTTACACCCTTTTAGATATTTAATTAGTTGTCTCGTTCTCTTTTAGTCCTGTAATGTTGCTTCAATGCGTTCAATTTCAGCTTCAAATCTTTGCTTGAGTTTTTCAAGTTTGCCTTCGCTGAGTAATTCAAGATAATCATTATACATGATTTTTTCTTTTCTTAACTCGTCTTTATACTGAATATCAGTCGGCATATTCTCAATCACCACTCTTTCACCGCCTTTCATATAGATATTATCTATATTATAGCACGGTTTAATGTTGATGTAAAGTTCTTTATTCAATTTTCAAGGTGCAGCAAGGGATTTGAAATACCGTTTTTTTCTTGATATTACAACGCTGTAAATTTATTGCTTTATTTGCAAAAAAAGCAGTACCGCATAAGCGATACTG
>JAZNLN010000190.1:0-3216 GCA_045579125.1 Ruminiclostridium sp. | reverse complement strand
ATCAACCCCTTTGCGTTTTCCTTTATACAGATGATATGTGGAGCAGTTGTGCAGCCCACATCCCGCCCAAACACAGCACCGCCACGAGCAAAGCGAGGGCGACGAACGGAGTGAGGAGCGGGTAAAATGGCGGCGGTAGGCGGCATTTTACGGCGGTGCGGGATGTTCGCACTTGTCTGTAAAAAAAACCACGTTGCAATTCCCGCACAGGAAGTCTTTGGAAAGGGGGGGTATGGGGGATAACCTTTCTTCAGAAAGGTGTCCCCCGAAAGAGCACCCGCCCCAAACCAGATAAAACACTGTCTTCGGCACAAAAGCCTATAAATCAAATGTGCAAAAGTTTAGGGGCGCCCTTTTTAAAGGGCGCAAAAGGCGAAAAAACGCAGAGGCGTAAACCTCTGCGCTTTTCTGAAATGTTATCTTGCGTAGTAGTAGCTGTCCTCGGGCGTTGTGCCGCCGATTGAGGCGGGGTTAAAGCTGTTGAGGATTTCGTAGTAAGCGGAAACCGCAGACTTCATTTCCTCACCCTCAAGGAATTTTATATTGCAGAACGGGATAGCTTTTTTCGCTACCGCCGCCTTGAAAATGCCGAACTTTTCGACAAGCTCCGCAGTTTTTTCAACCTCTGCGTTTGCGTACTCGCAGGAGGGCTTGTACTCGTCGAGGAAAGCGTCAACGGCCGCCTTGTTGGCTTCGACAAAATCCGTGCGGGCTACGATAACACCTGTAACGAGTGTGCCGGCGCCGAGCTTTGTCCATTCTTCGTCAAGATTGAGAGCTGTGCGGAGACCTTCAACCTGCGTCTGCGCAATGGTTACATAAGGCTGGGGGAGCATTGCGATTACTTCCTCGTCCGTCTGCATGGCGGATACAATTTCGGCAGGCTCGCTCTTCCACTCTATCGTAACGTCTGTGTCGGGGTCGATACCGTTCTGCGAGAGCACATAACGGAGAGTGTATTCGGGCGTGGAGCCCTTTCCTGTCGCATAAATCTTCTTGCCCTTGAGGTCGGCGGCAGACTGCACGCTGTCGCCCTCGTCAACTACATAAAGCACGCCGAGAGTGTTCACGGCAAGGAGCGTCATTTTTCCCTCTGTCTTGTTGTAAAGAACGGAGGCAAGGTTTGCGGGAACTGCTGCCATGTCAAGCTCACCCTTTATGAGGAGCGGGGTTATTTCGTCGGCCGCACCCTTTACGGAAAACTCGTAGTCGTTGGCAGTTTCGCCCAGCTCGTCCTGCTCCATGAGGTACGCCATGCCGATTGAGGTCGGGCCTGTCATGCCCGCAATGCGGATTACGGTCTTTTCGGCGGGAGCTTCGTTGGCTGTCGTCGTGTCGGGAGCAGTACCCTCCGCCTCGGTTGTCGTTGCTTCTGTTGTTGTGGTTGATGCGGGGGCTTCGGTTGTCGTGGTCGTTGCTTCGCCGCCTGCACAGCCCGCAAGCGTCAGCATGGCTGCTGACGCAATAATGCCCGCAAGCAGTTTTTTCAGTTTCATTTTCTGTTGTTCCTTTCTTTCGGATATGCGCTATATTTTTGCAGTCATAGTCTTTGCGGTAACGCCGTCAAGCATACCGAGCTTTCCCGAAAGTGCACTCGCATTTTTCGTGGAAATATTTGCAATGACGCAGATAACGGCAACGTCCTTTGCTGTGTACGGTACGCCCATGCGGGCGACGATGTGCTCGGAAAATTCGTGCAGAATGTTGTTCACCTGTGCGGTTGATTCTTTGTTGCTGACAATAATGTTGATTATTGTTATTCTTTCGTCCATAGCGCTTCTCCTTTTGTTTTTTCGCAAATAAAAAACCACGCCGACGGAAAATACCGCATTCGGCGTGGGTGTATGCCCGTAAAATACGTCCGCAGTTCCTTTTCGGGCACGGATGCCTCGGTCGGGTACACGGAAAACACACTAACGCCTTTTTGCTCAGCAGCATTTCTGCCCTTTGCAATCAGAACGGCATAATTCATACCTGCAATGTCATTATACAGCATTGTGAAAGATTTGTCAAGCCCTGAAAAATCAGCGGCTGAAATTCCGAAAAAGTCAGAAAAAAGTCAGCTGCTCCGCCGCCTCCTTGTCCTCAAACTCCCATAGGTAGCTGAAAATTTTGTTCGTTGAGGACTCTATTTTCCGACGTCGGCATTCGCTCGTAAAAAGCTTCATAAGCTCGCCGTTCCTCGGCGACGGCACAACGTAGTCATCGCCGTACAGGCGGATATATTTTTCCTTCAGAGCGGGGAAATGCCTGTCAAGACTGTCGTAGAAGTACTCACGGTCGCCCTCACGGAGCGTAAGCCCCATGCTCCCGAACGAGATAATTCCGTACACGCCCGCCTTTTCGCACATGTCAAGTATCCCGAGGATATTTTCAGGAGTATCGTTTATGAACGGAAGAATCGGCGTGAGCCAGACAACCGTCGGAATGCCCGCTTTTTTCATCTCGCACAGCACCTCAAAGCGCCTGCTCGTGACTGCGACGTTCGGCTCGATAATGCGGCACAGGTCGTCGTCGGCCGTTGTCAGGGTCATCTGCACGACCGCCTTTGTTTTGTCATTTATTTTTTTCAGCAGGTCGATGTCCCGCAAAATAAGGTCGGATTTAGTCTGAACAGCTGCGCCGAAGCCGTAATGAAGAATAAGCTCAAGGCATTTTCGGGTAAGCATGAGCTCGCCTTCCACGGGCATATACGGGTCGCACATAGCTCCCGTTCCTATCATTCCCCGCTCACGCTTGCGGCGGAGTGCGTCCTCTAAAAGGGCAACGGCGTTGGATTTTACTTCTATATCCTCAAAATCGTGCTCAAAGCCGTAGCACTTGCTCCGTGAGTCGCAGTAAATACAGCCGTGGGTACAACCACGGTACAGATTCATTCCGTTCTTGGCGGACAGTATTGATTTTACTTCTTTGAAGTGCATGTTTTTGCTCCTGACGTAAGAAATCTTGCAGTGATTCAGGGTTTGTGCGGACATCCAAGCGTTGAAATAAAGTCCAAAGCGTAAGGGGTTGTTTTAGGGAGAATCTGCGCCCTTTAAAAAGGGCGCCCCTAAACTTTCGCACATTTGATTTATAGGCTTTCGCTCCGAAGATAGTGTTTTGCTTAATTTGGGGCGGGCACTCTTTAGTGTGTTCGCTATATAGAGGTTTTTAACCCCGCCGTTTTGCAACTGCTGGGTTAGCTGTTTCTTATAAAAGGCGGGAATTGCCCAAGGC
>JAZNLN010000189.1:0-2492 GCA_045579125.1 Ruminiclostridium sp. | reverse complement strand
GGTGCGCACACCCTTTGGAAACCCATTATTGCTTCGCAACACTACAACTATTGTTACACTAAATTATAATTCTCTGAATTATCCCTGTTTTTTCCGTCAATACTGAGAAAAAACAGAAAGGTTGATTTTATGGAAAAATCTGCTCTGATACTTACAGGCGGTGAGGCGCGCCGCATGCGTCCCGCTTCCGACAACACCCCAAAGGCTTTGCTGAAAATCTGCGGCAAGCCGCTTCTCGGCTACTCTCTCGACAACCTCCGCAAGCACGGCTACGACAGCATTTCCGTTGCCGCTGACCGCCGCTCCGACCTTGTTGCTGAGTACCTTGCTGACAACCCTGACACCGACATTATTTTCAGTCCGTTTCCTTGCGGAAGCTGTCTGCCTGTTGCCCGTGCCGCAAACAGCTGTGACGGTTTCCTCACCGTGATTTTCGGGGACATCCTTTTCGACTGCGACCTGTCCGCCGCAGAAAAATTCCACGCCGCAACGGGTGCTGACGTGACAATCGTCACCCATATCGTTGACACCCCCTCTCAGCACGCCCTTGCCGAAGCTGACGAAAACAACCGCATTACCGCCGTAATTGCCGACCCTGCGCACGAAAGCTGTCAGTCTGACCTTGCCCTGACAGGAATTTTCATCTTCGACAAGTCCGTTGCCGAAAAAGCTGAAAGCTACGACCACCTGCTGACGAATTTTTTTCCTGATTTTGTCCAAACCGGCAAGGTGATGAACTTTACATCTGACGGCACTTTTTACGATTTGGACAACCCCGACGACCTTTTTGCCGCAAATAAATCCGCTCTTGACAACCTCGGCAAAACAACCTTTATCGCCGCTTCCGCACAGCTTTCCGACGGCGTGAAAATCACTTCGGGCACGGTAATCGGTGAAAATGTTACCGTGTGCAGAGGCGCTGAACTGAACGGCGCAATCGTTTCCGACGGGGCATACATCGGCGAAAGGGTAAAGCTTGAGGGTGCATTCGTGGGACGCGGCGCAAGGCTTCTTGCGGGGGCAGCTGCCGAAAAGGGTGCGGTAATCGGTGACAACGCTGTTATCGGCGAACAGGCTGTTGTACAAAGCGGAGTAAAAATCCGAAGCGGAGCACGGCTTGACGCTTACGTCTGCGCAAAATCCGACACAGGCGGGGCGGTGCTTCCCCTGAAAATCACCGACGACGGCATCTGCGGCGAAACAGGAAGCGTTATCACCCCTCAGACCGCCGCCCTTGCAGGAAGCGCCGTTGCAACGCTTGGCGGAAAGATTGGTGTTGCATTCCGTGAGGGGAATTCCGCTGAATGTCTTGCCCTTGCCCTCTGCACGGGCATTGCCGCCGCAGGGGGAGAAGCGTGGCTTTTCGGTGCGGCAAGCGAACCTGCGCTTTGCTACTGTGCGGAAAAATCCGACCTTTCCGCCTGCTGTTATATCGACAGCGGGGTAACAACGAAAATCCGTCTTTTTTCGGGCAGCGGTCTGCCGCTTTCCCGCCGTGAAGAAAAGCTTGCCGAGCAAGGTCTGCAAGGCAGTTACCCCACCGCCGCATTCAACCGTTTCGGCAAAATAAAGGACGTTTCGGCAATGGTAAAGCTGTACGAAAACGCACTGGAAAAAGCCGCACCGCTCAGACTTGCGGAAAGCCGTGCCGTGCTCAACACGTCGGGGAAAGCCGTGTCGGAAATCTGCGAAAAAATCCTTGCTGAAATCAACAACAAGGACGGCGCACCGATAGTTTTCCACATCAACTCAAACGGCAGGGGAGTTTCCGCCTATACCGAGGAAACGGGATATGTTTTCGAGGATAAACTGGTGCTTATCTGCTGTAAAAACCTATTTGATCAGGGCAGGGACGTTGCACTCCCGCAGGACTTCCCGACAGCGGCCGAAAGACTTGCGGAAAAGTACGGCAGAAGGGTGCTCAGGTACAGCCTTTGCCCTTCTGACAACAGCGATTTTTCAGCACGTCAGCTTGCCCTCGAAACACCCTTTGTCCGTGACGGAGCAATGCTTATGCTTGAAACGTTGTCGGTGCTTGAAAAAAGGGGAATAAGGCTCGCCGAAGCGGTAAGGGAAATTCCCGAAAGCGTAGTGTGTACAAGGTTTGTGCCAATCAGCAAGCACCCGTTAAAGCTGTTCGGAGGCAACGCAAACAAGCGTGTTTCAGGTGACGGAATAACGCTTGCAAACGAAAAAGGGCAGGTGCATATCCGACCCGTGAAAACGGAAAAAGGAGTGCTTATGCAGGCAGAAAGCTTCTCAATGGAAACCGCATCGGAGCTGTGCGACTTTTATCAGGACATGATTTCGAGGGAAAATAAATTGTAATTTATTGCAACAATTGTTGTAGTGTTGCGAAGCAATAATGGGTTTCCAAAGGGAGCTTGCTCCCTTTGGTAGGGTTTTTAGGGGCAACGCCCCTAAATCGCCGCTCGCAAGCGGCGAAACACTCTTTGCCTTCAAAAACGGAGCAGGAGGTGAGAAATGCGACA
>JAZNLN010000188.1:0-12107 GCA_045579125.1 Ruminiclostridium sp. | reverse complement strand
GTCCGCAATTCCCGTGTCGGGGGTCGTTTTATCCTCCGCAGAGGGAGCGTCCGCTCCGTAGCTGTACCATCTTTCATCCTCGGCAAAAAGCGGGAAATAGCTGTACTGGACGCTGTCCGAATGCCGCATAAGCATAACCGTATATTCTGCCTCGTCGAAATGCCAGAACGATATAAGCTCGTCGATAGGGTCGTAAACGCAGTTTTCGTTTTTAAGCCCCGCCGCAAACTCGTCATAAAGTGCGTTGACGTCGTCGGTAGGAACGTAAAAATTCACACCGTTAAGCCCAAGTGCACCTTCAACCACGCACAGGATAACGGTAGCGTCATAGCCCTTGAATTCGGCGTTTTCGTAAATAAGATTGGTTTGCACAAGATCGGTTTCCTCGGGGATTTCCGTTCTGTCCGGCTCGGCGGTAACTGCCGCCATCGTTTCCTCAAGCGACATTCTCCATTCAAGACCTTTCAGCTCGTCGTAAAATGCGTCGGGGACTGCTGAAACGGCAGAACACAGCGACACAGCCGCAAGGCATGCAGCCGAAGCGGCGGCAAAGCATTTTCCTGTTTTCATTTTATCATCCTCTTTCATTTTCTGAAATTAAATTCTGTTAAAATTATATCACTCTGCCACGACAGTGTCAATATGCAAAGGAGAAAATATGAACGTATTTCCGTTTTCGGACGACAATAAGCGCTATCACACGCTGAACTACCATAATAAAAGAATCTTCGGCGGCAGGGTGTATAAGGCGGTCATCGACGCAGGCTTTTCCTGCCCGAATATCGACGGCACCTGCGGTACGGGCGGGTGCATTTTCTGCGACGGCGGGAGCGGATATTTTACTGCCGACTCGTGCATTTCCGTAAAAACACAGCTTGAAAACGAAGTCCGCCGTATTCACCGAAAGGACGAAAATGCGAGGGTCATAGCGTATTTCCAGTCGCATTCGAACACCTACGCTTCCGCAGACCGTCTCCGTAAGGTGTACGAGCCTGTCCTTGAATGCGCTCACGCTGTCGGCATATCAATCGGAACGAGGGCCGACTGCTTTGACGACGAGATATTCGCATACCTCGCCGAACTGTCACAGCGGACATACCTTACCGTCGAGCTCGGGCTCCAGAGCGTTCACGACGGCACGGCGGAGATAATAAACCGAGGCTATCCGTACGCCGTGTTTGAGCGGACTTACGGCAGATTGAAGGCGCTCGGCATAAGGACGTGCGTCCACATTATAAACGGACTGCCCGACGAAACAGAGGAAATGATGGAGGAAACGGCACGGCGGGTAGGACTGCTCCGTCCTGACGCAGTAAAAATACACCTGCTCCATATAATCCGTGGAACACGGGCGGAGGAGATGTACCTCGGCGGCAGTCTGCCTACCCTTTCGAGGGAGCAGTACATTGATATTGCCGTGAGGCAGCTGGAGCTGCTTCCTTCCGAAACCGTCGTCGAGAGGATAACGGGCGACGGCGATAAATCAAAGCTTGTCGCACCCGCCTGGAGCGCAGACAAAATCGCCGTCCTCGGGGGAATAGACAAGCGTATGGCGGAGCTGGACTCCGTTCAGGGAAAGCGGTACTGCTCATGCGGCTGAAAAACCGTTCCGCAAGGCCGTATAAATGAAATCAGCCTGACAGGGTATATGCTGTCAGGCTGAATTTTATATGAAAATATACGAGTCAGGCGATAGGGAGGCTTGCGACAGCGTTAAGACCGCCGTCGGCGAGGTTGCCCGCAAGATATTCGTAATAGGCGTGACTGCCTATCATGGCGGCATTGTCGCCGCACAGCGAAATCGGCGGAACGTAGAATTTCATGCCTCGTTTTTCCGCTTCCTCGGCTATCATGTTCCGCAGGGCCGAGTTTGCCGCAACGCCGCCCGCAAGCGCCGTTGTCTTTTCGCCGTATTGCTCGGCGGCAGCTATAAAGCGGGATGAGAGGATTTTTGCGACCGTGTGCTGGAACGACGCCGCAAGCGAGTTTATGTCAAGCTCGTCGCCTCTTTGCCCGGAGTTGTGGACGAGGTTTATGACTGCGGTTTTAAGGCCCGAAAAGCTGAAATCGTAGGGGTTTGCCGTCTTTGGTATCGGCAGGCGGTATTTCGTCTTGTCGCCGTTTGCCGCCGCCTTGTCGATGTGCACGCCGCCCGGATACGGAAAGCCCATTGCCCGTGCCGCCTTGTCAAATGCTTCTCCTGCGGCGTCGTCGAGCGTTTTTCCGATTATTTCAAAGCTCGTGTAGGACGTAACACGCACGATGTGCGAATGTCCGCCCGAGGCTATGAGGCAAAGATACGGCGGCTCAAGGTCGGGGTGAGCGATGTAGTTTGCGGCGATATGCCCCTTGATATGGTGAACGGGTATCAGCGGCTTGTTTGCGGCAAGCGCAAGACCCTTGGCGAAATTCACGCCGACAAGCAGTGCGCCGATAAGCCCGGGGGCATATGTAACCGCAACTGCGTCCACGTCCGCAAGCTTCATTTCCGCACGCTCCAGCGCTTCGTCAACAACGCCCGTGATGTTTTCGCAGTGTCTGCGTGACGCAATTTCGGGCACAACTCCGCCGTAAAGCTTGTGTTCTTCTATCTGTGTAGCGATAACGCTTGATATTATTTTACGTCCGTCCTCAACTACTGCGCACGCAGTTTCGTCGCAGGAGGATTCGATAGCGAGTATTCTCATTGTCAATCCTTTCAGGTTTACACATTTTTCCGTTCCTGTTACACCTATTATAACCCAATATACGTCTTTTTTCAAGTGTAAATCGTCGGGCAGGCTACATTTTTTTGACAAATTGATAAAAAAGCGTGACAAAGCGATTGTTTTGTGATATAATAAACTTAATATGCGGCATTAGGCTTTAAAATAAAACTTGTCCGTACAAGAGGCCGTGCCGAAACATTTTACGAAAGGGTGATTAAGTTGAATCACGAAAAATCATGCGGTGCTATCGTATACCGCAAGTTTCACGGAAACACGGAAATACTGCTGATTAAGCACAACAAATCGGGATACTGGTCGTTCCCCAAGGGTCACGTTGAAAAGGGCGAGACCGAGGTTGAAACGGCGGCGAGAGAAATCAAGGAGGAAACAAACCTTGAGGTAATGATTGACACGGGCTTCAGAGAAACCGTATCATTTTCGCCCCGCCGTGACACGATTAAGAACGTCGTATACTTCGTCGCAAGGGCAAAGACCAACGACGCAAAGCCCCAGGCGGAGGAAATCTCCGAGCTGAAATGGGTAGAAATCGGAAATGTGCCGTCCATGCTTACATACGACAACGACAAGCTTATTGTGAGCAAGGCAAAGGCGTTCATTTCGCTTATGAAATAAAAATTCGGCGGAGAAAAGATGAAATTCAGAGAAGCGGTAGATTTTATAAATTCATATACGAAATCGGGTGCGCCCGTGACCGACCTTTCCCGTTTTGCCTCGCTTGCGGCGGAGCTGGGAAACCCGCAGCACAAGCTCAAATTCGTGCATGTTGCGGGAACGAACGGCAAGGGCAGCATTTGCGAGTACATCTCGCTCGGACTGCGGAAAAGCGGCTTTAAAACGGGCTGCTTTACGTCGCCGTACATCGTATGCCTTGAAGAAAGGATACGCCTTGACGGAAAAAACATCCCGCAGAGCCGCCTCGCCGAGGTGTGCGGGCGTGTAGCCCGGGCGGCGGAAATGTGCGGAAGAAACGATTTTTCGCAGTTTGAAATATTTACCGCCTGCGCCTTTGTGTACTACGCCGAGGAGGAGTGCGACTATGTCGTGCTGGAAACGGGAATCGGCGGTACGCTGGACTGTACCAATATCGTAAATCCTGCGCTGTGCGTTATCGGAACGCTTGACCTTGACCACTGCGCAATTCTCGGAAACACCGTTGCGGAAATATCCGCTCATAAGGCGGGAATAATGAAAACAGGGGTGCCCTGCGTGCTTTCGGCGGGGCAGAGCAGGGAGGCGGAGGATGTTTTCCGCCGCCGTTCGCAGAAGCTGCGTTCAAGGCTCGTTATCCCCGAAAAATGCGAAATCGTTTCGTCGTCGCTCGACGGGAACACCTTTATATATAAGGGCACGGAGTATACGACGGCAATGTGCGGCGAATATCAGGCGGGAAACGCCGCCTCTGCGATAGAGGCGCTCACGCTGCTGAACGTTCCCGCAAAAATCATACAGCAGGCGGTTGCGGAGGCAGTTGTCCCCGCACGGCTGCAAAGGGTATCGTCGGAGCCTGTTTTTGTCATTGACGGCGGGCACAATCCGTCGGGCTTTTCGTCCGCAATGGAGGCGGTACTGCGTGAAAACCGCAGCGTCACGCTGCTGACGGGCTGTCTTAAATCAAAAAGCCTCGCAGAATCTTACAGGAAATATCTGCCGAGGGTGAAAAATGTCGTTTTTGCGGATTATTTCTTCCCCGACTGCGTTCCGTGTGCGGAGCTTGCGGAAATTGCGGAGGAATGCGGCGTTCCTTACGAAACGGCGTGCAGTTCTCCCGAGGCGGCGGAAAGGGCGTGCGCCCTGTGCGGAGAGGGCGGGATAATACTCGCCGCAGGCTCTCTGTATCTTGCGGGGGATTTGCTCCGTAACGTCGGTTTCGGAAAGCTGTAACGAAGCCGTGACGTGCGGTGCGTTACAAAATGTTTGTCAAAAACGCCTAAAACGTATTTTAAATATTTGTTGATTTTTTTACGGCGGATTTTCAAATCTGCTGAAACTTTTTACCGAAAAACTCTTACTACTATATGTAAGGGGCAAAAAGGGGTGAGCCTGATTGGGCGATAACACGCTTGAAGCCTATTTTAACCGAATATACAGTGAAACGTTCCAATCAGTTTCACGCTTTGTTGTAAGCAAATGCGGCAGTTTTTCCGACGCAGAGGACCTGCTGCAGAATGTCTATGCCCGTTTTTATCAGCGTATCCTCAAAAAAGGCTACGACGATATAGAAAGCGCAGAGGCGTTCCTTATAAATATAGCGAAGTTCGAGTGCAAGACCTATTTCGGCTCGCTCAAAAAGCGGAGCAACGCTACGTCGTTTTCCGATTTCAGCGAGGAACAGATGGTAATGGTCGAGGCGGAAATGTCCAGGGAGCAGAAAAACTTTGAGGACATTCTCTGCAACGAGCTGCTTGCAAAGGAAATATTCGACGACATCGCAAAAAGCGATGAGCTTACGGGAAAAATATTTTATCTGCATTTTGCGTGCGATATGAAGCTTGACGAGGTGGCGGAAGCTCTCGGAGTGGGTCTGTCGACCGTAAAAAATAAGCTTTACAGAACTATCGAAAGGCAGAGAAAAAAATACAATCTCTGATAAGGCTGTGTAAAAACGGCTGATTATCATATAATAACACGGAAAGGAGGAGTTCGTCCTTGAATCAGAATGATTTTTATAAAGAACTGATGTCGAAATATGCTTTTGACGCCGACAAAATCAAGACGGCGGCAATCAGAAAGGCGAAAAGACCGTTTGTTGAACGTCTGTTCGTCGAGCATAAGGCAGTAACGACATGTGCGGCGGCGGCAATTATGCTGACGGCGGGCGTGTATGGATTTGTCGGAATGGGCGGCGCTCCTTCCCTTGATATAACCGAACACGACAACGTCCTCTCTGCGGCACAGCGCCTTGAGGAGGCGGAAAGCAACTATGCGTCGTTTGCGCTTGCAACCGACACGGAGAGCGCTCCTGTCGAAATGTATATCTCCTTCAACGAGGTAATCAGTTACAGCGAGGCACTCATGACCTTCTCGTCGGTTTCGGATACAGGCGACGTCCAGCCCGCAACGGTTTATTTCAGCGACGGAACAAGCATTCCGAGAAGCGAAATCCCTGCTTTTGCGGCGGCAAGAAACGGCGAAAAGATAGTGACAGGCATGAAGATAACTGCGCCTGCCGCATATTATAAGAACATTCAGGACCTTAATATAGTATATCTTGCGGAGCTTGCGTCCGACAAGCTCAACGACAGCACGTTCAAGCCCGTGGGCGGAGCGGCGGAGGCTGACGCAACGACAACTGCGTCTGCCGTTGCTTCGACAACTCCCGAGCCGAGCGTAACCGAGCCGCCTGTTGTTATCGGCGGCAGCAGCGACGCCGTTGAAATCCGCACGGATATTGTTACGACAGGCACAACTCCCGACGTGACCGAGGATACTGTCTTCGAAGAAATAACAAGCGTTCCCGACATCGACGAGCCCGACGAGTCCGAAAGCACGAGCGAAACGCTCAAGCCCGATACCGAGCTTATCGTGACGACCGAGGAGGGCACGGCTCCCGAAAACGGAGAATATACTCTGGATATCGAAAACGCTTACTACGTTGCGGAAATTTCCGACAACGACGTTATAATCCTCTGCAATGAGGCGGCTTATGTTTACCGTATCGACGGCGTGAGCCCCGCAGAAATGATTGCCGAAATCGAGCTGTTCAACCCGAGAGTTGAGTACGCAAGCTCGCTTTCCGACAGAATAATCATAAGCGGTGCAAGCGAAAATGCGGGCGGCAGAAATACCCTCATTGACTTCAGCACCGTGGATTACAGCTATTCGACATACAACATCGACTCTATCGTTTCGTCGGGCGAGCTCGGCGGAATATTCTGCCCCGCTGACGAGGACTGCATTTTTGTAAAGTCCGTAGCGATGGACGCCAATAACGTGTACCACATCGCAAAGTCGGGCGAAAATGTTTCGGCTACCCCGATAGTTACATCAATCTACCCCATAGTTCCGCTTTCCTACTGCGATAATGTGTTCACATATGCGCTGACGGAAACGGACAAAACGGTTGTCTATACGCTTGAAAAGGGCGAGACAGAGGCTGCCGCAGCGGCGGAATACACTGCTGACGCTGTGTTCTCAAGAAGCAATTTCTTTGACAGCTACGCAGTAACCGACGTGGTTGACGGCGAGGAAAAAACCGTAGTAGTAGGGTGCAGAGGCGCAAGCTGCACCATACCCGCAGGAACGAGATTTGTTCTCGGAAGATGCAAGGACGGAAAAATCGCTTACCTCACCAACAGCGGTGCGTATGTGGTTGAAAACGGCGTGACAGCCGAAAAAACAGCCGAAGAAACGGCCGACATCTTCGACAACGTAAAGGCAGTTTCGAGCTTTGACAGCATCGAGGCCGACGGAAGCACGGTAAGATTTGTAAAGAAGAATTAAAAGAACGACCCCGCAGTTGAAAAAAACTGCGGGGTTATTTTGATTGACAAAACGGATACGCCGTTATTTATTTTCTGAAATTGAGACCGCAGCTGTGGCAGAAATAGAGCTTCCTGTTTCCGCCGAAAAAGCCTTTGCTGAGCCAGGTGTACGGTTTTTTCAGACAGCGCATAACAATAGCCAGCCACCAGTCGAGGCAGATAAGTATAACAAAACCGATTATCATTTTAATAACAAGCCAGATAACATAGAGCCACCCGAAAAGTATAAGCCACAGACAGCCGTGACCTCTTTTGATGTCCGAAAGCTGGACGTTATCACTGCCGCATTGCGGACATTTTACATTTAAAGACATTATTGGTTTTCCTCCTGTGTATAGTTTTAGGACAACTTGTCCATAATCATTATAGGACAAATAGTCCTATTTGTCAAGCCTTTTTATTACCTGTTTTATAATTATAATGAGGTGGTAAAATGTTTGTCAGAATAAGAAATCTGCGGGAGGACAGCGACCGCACACAGAAGGAGGTTGCCGAATATCTTTTCTGCGACCAGTCTCTGTATTCAAAATACGAACGAGGCGTGCGGGATGTTCCCGTTACGATAATTATTAAGCTTGCAAAGCTCTATAACACGAGCACGGATTATATACTCGGCCTCACCGACGATAAGAAGCCTTACAGATGAGCCTGTAATCAGTGCTGCTCCATTTGGAAATAAACAGCGCAGCCGCTATCACAAAAAGCTCTCACGCTGTTGTGTTTTAACTTAAAATATGTTATACTGAAAAAAATATGTTCAGGAGAAGAAAATGGTACAAAAAAGCGATTTCGAGAGGCTGGCCGACAGGAAAAAGAAAAAAAGCCTGTTTCAGAAATTTTACGACAGGCTTGCCGAACGGTTTATTCCTCCCTACATCAACTACACATCCCCCGAAACACGGCGGGATTTCATAAACGAGCGCATCAGGCGCAGCAAGGCGGCGATGAAAGTTTTCACGGTTGCCTACATCGCTTTTATTATTGCGCTTGAATTTTTCGTAGGCTTCAGCTCCACGCCTATCTTTTTCGCATTATATATTATCTTCGCAATTCTCAGCATGGCGCAGTTCGAGGCGGGGCATGTCGGAATGTTTATTCTGTCGTTCGTGCTTATGACCGTTCTGCACCCGATTATTGCGCTTATTCCGCTCCTGACATCGGTCGGAATGGCGATTTCCTGCGGTTTTCTCAAAATATACGAGTCGGTGGATACGTCAATACCTCTGAAAAAGTTTTATTCAAACGACTATTCGGGGGAATGGGACTCAAGAACCGAGCTTTTCGGCGGCGACAAGGAAAAAATCCTGTCCACGGCAAGAGAGGCGGCCGCCGATGAGCGGGAAAAGACCATATCCACGGCGGACATAACAAAACAGCAGATAAGCGAACATATGGACGAAGCAAAAATTGCGGCGGAGGAAACTGCCGCAGAGTTCAGGGATATTGTCGACTCCGTTTTCGAAAGAGCGAAGGAAACCGACTCCGAGGACGAACAGCGTGTAAAAAACGCAAGACTAATCCTGTACTGCCTGATTATACTCGGGGTTATTCCCGTGTGCTTCTGGTGCGGAGGGTCGGTGCTCAATCCCTACTCGGGACTGTATTTTATGGGCGTTGCCGCAACGCTTACGAAAAAACCGATGATGCACGTTCCTTATTTTATTATCTGCCTGCTTTATATTTTCGTGCTTGAGCTCGCAAACCCGCTCCTGACGATTTCGTATACGATATGCATTGCGCTCGGCGTACTGCTTCTGCTGCTTAATATGGACATCACGACGACCCGCTTTTCGGGCAAAGGCAATGTCGAGGAAATAAATCCGAGCGGCTCGTGGTCGAGGACGAATGTAACGCCCGAGGGCTTTTCAAAGCATGTTCCCAACCCTGTCAACGAGCGTGAAACTGCGCTCATAAACGCACACACCGCCGCAAGCGGAGCGTATGCCGGGAGCTTGGGGTATAGAGAGGCGGAGGAAATGCGGAAGAAACTGCTTGCTCCCGACCGTCCGTCAAAGGAGTATTCGCTCATAAACGAGGAGAAAATCCCCGAAGTGCTTTTCGAGGGCCTGCCCGCAGAGGAGCCGCCCGCACAGCCCGTATACACGCCCCCCGCACCGCCTGCGGAAATGGAGGAGATAAGCCTGTCGTCGGCGGCGGATTTCGAGCAGTCGCTGATTGAGTTTGCGGAAAATTCGGGCGGAAGTGCGAGAAGTTCCGAGCTTGACAGCGAGGAAATGGGCTCAATCAACATTTCTGCGGCTCTTGAAAGCAACAACGTCGATATGACGAACAATTCGACGGACAGGGGCAGAGAGTACCGAGGCGGAATGGGCAGCGTAAACCTTGAAACTGCGTTCGAGGACAACGCTGTCGATATGACGAACTCTCCCGAATACAAGCGTTACGGCGAGGGCGCAGTTGTTTCCAATGATTTCCGCATGTCTGCGTCGGACGAAAGAAATGTTCTTTTCTCGCAGAATATTTTTTCAAACATCAAGCGCAAGGACGGGGATATAAAACCCTCCGTCCCCCCCGCAAAGCCTGTTTTTGCGGATAAGGAAAGCACTCCCGCTTTCAATGCGGCAAAGCCCGTTTTCACACCCGCACAGCCCGCAGATAACATTACGTCGGATTTCCCCGACGCAAGCTTTGCGATACCCGAAACAGACAGCGATTTCGGCGCTCCGAGCGTTGATTTCGGTGCGCCGAGCACGGATTTCGGTGCGCCGAGCACTGACTTCGGAGCGGCAAAGGTTGATTTCGGTGCGCCAAGCACTGACTTCGGAGCGGCAAGCGTTGATTTCGGCACGCCAAGCACTGACTTCGGAGCGTCAAGCGTTGATTTCGGTGCGCCGAGCACGGATTTCGGAGCCGCAAAGGTTGATTTCGATGTACCGAGGGTTGATTTCGGCGTGCAGCCGTTCAGCTCGGGCAAAGGCATAGACACGTCGGGAATTTTGTCGGATGTAAATAACGACGGGGAATGAAATGTGACGTAAAATATGACGTGAAATCAGATAGTGTTTCGGCAAAAGTACAAAATGAACTCACGCTTTTTACAATTTATAAAACATTCTGTGTATTTCGACAAAAAAATTGATTTTTAAAAAAATCGGTTGACTTTAGGCTGTCCGCATTATATAATAATAGATAAGATTTATATTCATTAACCGCAAATTCATAAGGATTTGCGGTTAGTCAGCTAAAAAAGGCAAAAACGCCGTTAAGGAGGATTAAATATGGCTTACATTTACCCCGAACCGTCACATACCTTTGGTGAATACCTGCTTGTTCCCGGTTATTCATCTTCCGAGTGCATTCCCGCAAACGTTTCCCTCAGAACTCCTATCGTAAAGTTCAAAAAAGGCGAGGAAAGCTCAATCTACATGAATATTCCGCTCGTTTCCGCTATCATGCAGTCGGTTTCCGACGATAAAATGGCGGTTGCTCTCGCAAAGGAGGGCGGCATTTCGTTCATCTACGGCTCGCAGTCCATCGAGGACGAGGCGGCTATGGTTGCCCGTGTAAAGAGCTATAAGGCGGGCTATGTAAAGAGCGACAGCAATTTAAGCCCTGATATGACCCTTGCGGACGTGCTTGAACTTAAAGCGAAAACAGGACATTCCACAATGCCCGTAACCGAGGACGGCACAGCTGATTCCAAGATGGTTGGCATTGTAACAGGCCGTGATTACCGTGTGTCCAGAATGGACCCCGCAACAAAGGTTTCGACCTTTATGACTCCGTTTGAGAAGCTTATCACAGCCCCCGCAGAAACAACTCTGAAAGAGGCTAACGACATAATCTGGGAGCACAAGCTCAACTCCCTCCCTATAATTGACAAGGACCAGCGTTTACTCTACTTCGTTTTCCGCAAGGACTACGAAAATCACAAGGAAAACAAGCTTGAACTGCTTGACGCAAAGAAGCGCTACGTTGTAGGCGCAGGTATCAACACCCGTGACTACGCAGAACGTGTTCCCGCACTCGTAGAGGCAGGCGCAGACGTACTCTGTATCGACAGCTCCGAGGGCTTTTCCGAGTGGCAGTCGCTCACTATCGACTGGATAAGAAAGCACTACGGCGACTCCGTTAAGGTAGGCGCAGGCAACGTTGTTGACAAGGACGGTTTCCGTTTCCTTGCCGAGGCAGGCGCAGACTTTATCAAGGTTGGTATCGGCGGCGGCACTATCTGTATCACCCGTGAGCAGAAGGGTATCGGCAGAGGCCAGGCAACAGCTCTTATCGAGGTATGTGCAGAGCGTGACAAGTACTTCGAGGAAACAGGCATTTATATTCCCGTATGCTCCGACGGCGGTATCGTACATGATTATCACATGACCCTTGCTCTTGCAATGGGCGCAGATTTCATCATGCTCGGCCGTTATTTCTCCCGCTTTGATGAATCTCCGACAAACAAGCTCATGCTCAACGGCAGCTATGTT
Organism: Ruminiclostridium sp.; assembly: GCA_045579125.1. Taxonomy (GTDB): domain Bacteria; phylum Bacillota; class Clostridia; order Oscillospirales; family Ruminococcaceae; genus Ruminiclostridium_E. Next base: position 452 of record JAZNLN010000188.1, on the reverse strand, counting down.
AAGGAGTACTGGGGCGAAGGCTCCAACAGAGCAAGAAACTGGCAGCGTTACGACATGGGCGGCGACAAGAAGCTCTCGTTCGAGGAAGGCGTTGACAGCTACGTTCCTTATGCGGGCAGTCTTAAAGACAACGTCGGCGTATCCCTCGCAAAGGTTCGTTCGACAATGTGCAACTGCGGCTGCATGAACATTCCCGATTTCCAGAAGAACGCAAAGCTTACGCTTGTTTCTGCGACAAGTATCGTGGAGGGCGGTTCGCACGACGTTATCCTCAAGGAAAAGCGCACCGGCGGTATCAGCTGATATAGCATAGCAGTACATAAAAAAGCTCCGTAAAGGGAGCCCCTTTGGGCAGTTCCCGCCTTTTATAAGAAACAGCTAACCCCGCAGTTGCAAAACGGCGGGGTTAAAAACTTCTATATGGCGGACGCACCAAGACGGTTTGATGTACC
>JAZNLN010000187.1:0-3309 GCA_045579125.1 Ruminiclostridium sp. | reverse complement strand
ATAAGGTAGAATCGGTTGTCGGCGTAGTTGGAGAACGAATAAATGTAAAAGTTCACCAGACCGTTGTTCATGTCAAGTATCGAAGGCGAGGAAAGCATTGCGTTCTGTCTGGATACAGATATTATGTACTCCTCGTTCCAGTCGCCGCCCGTCAGGTCGAACAGAAACTTTGTTTCGTATCTGTCAAGCGAGGTCAGCTGGTTTATCTGGTCCTTTGACAGGAGCGAGCTGTACTTGCTTGCAAAGAATGAATCACTGGCTGTAATATCCGTGGTTATGAGCTGTGCCATCGTCGTATCGTAGTTTCCGCCCATGTTTCCGATTTTCTGTATATTTGCGTAGTCAGCCGCAAACGCAGAAACCGTCAGAGCCGAAGCCGTCAGGACTGAAGCGATGAAACTTAATGCTTTTTTCATTATCCGTTCCTCTTTCTTGAATATAGTCTACGGAAGTCTTTGTCGGGACTCCCCCTGTTTATACTTTATGTCATTCATACTGCGGATTTCCGTCACGGAAATCACAGTAAAAATCCGAATTTTTAACCTGCTCACGAATGAGCATTCCGACAACCATCACCAGCTCCGCCGCTATCAGTACCCCGACCGCCGCAAACAGCACCGTCTGCTCGGGGGTGTCGCCGAAGCGGAAAGCTCCGAGGCTGTCCCTGACAAGGATTGAGGAGGCTCTGCCTATCACGTCAACGCCCTTGTCGTACTCCATCATTGTCTGCACGCTGTCCGCACGGTAGATGAACAGCTGCGGCAGAAGCCAGAACACCGCCGCAAAAACGCCGAAGCCCCATTTTCTGCGGAAGCCGCACAGGAGCGCCGCCGTCAGCCATGCCGCACACATAACCGCAAACGCAGGTATATACAGCATTTCGGTCTGTCCGTAGCCGCTTGAAAACGCAAATCCCGCCGCCGCCGTCGCCATCAGGCACAGCATTATTTCCTCGGAAAGACGGGTCTTGAATATCCTGTGGAGCAGGGCTGCCGAGAAGTCCGCAAGCCGCTTGTTCTCCGCCGCCGCTTTATCAAATTTCGCCGCCAGCATCGGATACCTCCTCAAACACCGTTACATACGGCGTGACGCCGTTATAGTTGTCGGAAAGCAGTGCGCCGTAGAACAAACCGCACAGCCCGAGCCCTATCGCAGAGGCAATGACTGCCGCCGCAATGTACTGTTTTTTCTCTCTGAACGTCAGCCGTATCAGCTTATGCAGTACCGCAAAAATCTCGGGCATAAGCAGCAACGCCGCAGGGAGCAGGAAATAAATCGAAAAACGGGAAACAACGGCGTGCTTTGTGCCGATAAGCTCGAACAGGAAAGCGAAGTACATGCAATTTATGAGTATGTCGTTGTTTTTGTTTCTCACGACAAGCATTTTCCGCAGCAGGAACGCAAGCGCCGTCATAACGCCGAAGCCTATCGTGCAGGCAAGCGGCAGACCCGTCGTAAGCTCGGGGTCGGCGGCGTACTCGCCGTAAACGAAGTTCATCGCAAGCGAAATTATCTCGTCGGAATATATATAAAGCAGAACTGCCGAGGCGGCGTATATAACCGTCACAATGCCGTTCGGCCTTATTTTCAGAATAAAGAAAAATGCAAGCATTACCAGCGCCGAGCTGTGGAGCATGCACGCAAAGAGCGCATACGCCGCAAAATGCAGAAACCTCGTTTCCATAACGAAGCGCACCGCAAAAAGTATCACCAGCGCCGCAAGAAACTGCCGCATAAAGTTAAATGAATTGAACAGCAGACCCGTCGTAATCAGCATAAGCACGCTGACCGCAGGCACAGCCGAATATCTGTATATAAAAACCGATACCGCCGCCGCAGTAACCGCCGCAATCACGGCGAACATCACACGGCTGTCGGGGAAGAACACCGCAAGCCAGGACAGCGGCAGGAGAAAGCCCTTTTCGGTTTTCATGGCCGCAAGCTCGTCGGAGTTGGTGAACGGCAGGGATTGATACAGCGCAGAATATTCGTCGTAGTCGTACCCTACGCCGAAGCGGAGCGCACCGACTGCGAAAAGCACCGCAAACACCGCCGCACAGCAAAAAAATCGGCTTTTGCCGTCACGGCACAGCGGAAAAAGTATCAGAGCCGCCGCAGGGAGGAGAATATAAACAAGCATAAGCGCCTCCTTGTACGGCAGAGGAATTATCAGGTATAATCTGTGTGGTGCAGTCGGCCGTAGGCGGTATACCGCTTGCCGAAGCCCGATTTAAGCTCACAGCCCGTCTTTATCACGCCAAGCACATGTCCGTCCGCAAGCTCAATGCTCTGCATGGCTTTTTTGAGAGCGGAGTGGGTCGTGACGCTTTCTCTCGCAACGAACAGAATGCCCGCAGCAACAGGGTTTAAAAGCTGTGAATCCGTCACTACGTTGACGGGGGGAGAGTCTATGAGAATATAGTCGTAATAATCGTGGAGCAGGCTTACAAGGTCGTACATATTGTCCGAGCCGAGCAGCTCCGAGGGATTCGGGGGAATCATTCCCGCCGTCATCACGTCAAGCTTTGTCCGCACTCCCGCATTTATTGCGTCCCGCACGCTGCATTTTCCCGTAAGCGTTTCGGCGAGGCCTGTGCGGTTTTTGAGAGCGAACAGGCTGTGAATCGTCGGCTTGCGGAGGTCGGCGTCGATGAGGAGCGTTTTTTCTCCCGTCAGACCGAGCGTTATCGCAAGGTTTGCGCAGGTTGTGCTTTTACCCTCGCCGGGCGAGCAGCTTGTAACCACGACCGCTCTCGACGTGCATTTCGACAGAGCGAAAAACAGGTTTGTGCGGGCGGTTTTATAGCTCTCGGAAATCACGAACGGGGTCTTCTCGTTGATTATATATTGGCGTTTTCTGTTGCTGTCTGCGTTGTCATTACTGCCGTAGTAACCGTATTTCATCAGCGCCGACAGCTCCTTTCCGGGGACATAAAACTCCTATTTTCTATATTCTATGTCATTATACAGCATTTTTTTGGATTTGTCAACATTTTGCGGTCGTTTTTCCTCAAAATACCATAAATTGTTATTATTTTCCTTTACCAAGAGAGGGGAGAAGGGGTCGGCAGCGCGCACTCCTTACAGCTGCGGGGGCAGCTGTTTCTTATAAAAGACGGGTGTTGCCAAAGGGGCACCTTTGCGCCCTTTAAAAAGGGCGCCCCTAAACTTTTGCACATTTGATTTATAGGCTTTCGCTCCGAAGATAATGTTTTGTTTGATTTGGGGCGGGAGCTTATTTTTTTGCACGCACTGCCCCTCCTCCCCACCACTCGCAACCATCCCGCACCGCCGTAAAATGCCCCCTGC
>JAZNLN010000186.1:0-7912 GCA_045579125.1 Ruminiclostridium sp. | reverse complement strand
TTAATTTGGGAAAATATGAAGGAAGTCAGCTTGTCTTGCAATGGTATGAAAGAAATCTGAAGATATTTTCTAATTTGCAGAATATCTGTGAAAAAGAAGATAAGGTGCTGATTCTTATTGGAAGTTCACACTTAAAAATATTAAAGGAACTCATTACAGAATGTAGCGAAATGAGCTTACTCGATGGAATTTGAAAGTTTCGATAAAATGATGCTGTATTTGATAAATCCAAATGTATCTATAAGTTATTAACATAACCCGTGAAGAACTAACTTCACGGGTTATCCTTCTTTATAACTACCTACATTAATTACCTGCGGTGTTGTTTTTTTATTTCTGAATACTGCTGTCATACAATTCGAGCATCCGCCCCATAAGCTCGCTGTCAAGCTCATAGCCTTTGTGCTTGTCGAAATGCTCCTCGTAATATGCGGCTCTCGTTTCCTCGTCCATATCTCCGACGAGCTCGTGGTATTTGTCCGCCTCGGCGTTATATTCGATAACATATTCTTTTCTTGCCTCGGAGCAGAAGATGTAGTTATGACCTCTGTCCTCGTAGCGGATGAATGTAAATCTGTCGCTGCCTGCATATTTTTCGTAGTAACGGTCGTAGCTTATTTCGACGGGAATCATATCGTCGTCGGTGCTGTGAATAATCATTACCGGCGCTTCGGATGCGGCAAGGCCGTCAAGTACGCTCATTGCGGCGTATTCGCCGAATTTTTCCTTTTCGTGCGCCTCAAGGTGCGGCAGAACAAAATCAATCACGTCGCCGACAATGTTTCTGCCCTCCGACTCAATCATGTCGAGAGATTCGTTAAAGCCTGCCACAATTACCGCCGCCTTTACATCGGGGTGAAGTTTCAGCACGGAGCCTGTCGAATATCCGCCCCAGCTGTGACCCCAGAGGACTATGGGCAGTCCGCTGAAATCAGGGGACGATTTTACAAATCGGAGCGCATGGTCAAGGTCGATTAAGCCCTGCGGCAGTCCTCCTACCTCCTTGCCCTCGCTCTCGTCGTTGCCTGTCGCATCGTAAGCGAAGACCGCATATCCGTTAGCCGCAAAATAGTCGGCGACGTTCATATAACTACGGTGTCCGCCGCCTCCGAAACCATGCGCCAGAACGACAAGTCCCTTTGTTTCCTCATTATTTCTGTAATATTTGTAGCCCGTAAGCAGCTGCCCTTTGTCAGACTCAAACGTGTACTTGTCTCGCATAAGTCCGTCAAAGTCGTCAATGTCCCATGTGAGCGGCTCGTACGAAGTAAAGCGCTTGCCAAAATTATCGTTATACACCGACACAGCCAGCGTTTTCGGCAGTATCAGCAGCGCCGCAATAATCAGAACGAGAACCGCTCCGATAATAATTAAAATGATTTTTGTTTTTTTATTCAGTTTAGACATGCTGTAAAATCTCCTTGTTCACTGTTTCGGAAGCGTTATTCTTCCTTGCTGTCCGCTGTTGGCATTCCTACCGTTGTCGGCAGACCGTTTACGGTTATGTTCGGGTCGTCAAGGTCGATTATAAGACAGCGTCTGCCGCCTATGACGGAAGTGCGTACCTTGTCGGTTGCGTCCTTGCTGATGTTTACGGTTATTTCGGGGGTAGCGACAACCGTTCGTGTGCTGACAAGATTTGTAGCGGTGAGAGGTTTTTTGCCGACGGTTTCCTCGTAGGATTTATGTATTACGTCGAGCTTTGCGTCCTCAACTCCTACATCATAAAGAATGTCACGGAGCGTTATATCGTCAATGGTTGCAGGCTGTTCGTCAAAGCGGTGCTCCTTGATTTCTTCCTTGATTTTTTCGTTTACCTGCGTAATAATCGTGTAGTCGAGGTCGTCGCCGAGCACGTCGCTCAATACCTTGCAGAAAGCCTCTTTTTCGTCGTTTGCGGTAAATGTGAACTCACAGCCGAGCACCTGATTTACAACGGATTTATTGGGCTGCTTGGGCTTTGCTGTATAGTAAAGGACGCTGTTTACGTCTGCGCCGCCGCCGGTAAGTACGGGGAACATGAATGCGTCGGAGGGGACACGGCTGATAAGGCGGTCGGTGTTGTGCTTTTTATAAATGCTCTGCTTTTCGTCGTCGAAAATGAGGACGTCGTCGCCAAGCTCAACAGAGCATATCGCTGTTATCAGAAAGTTGAAGTCCGTATCCGCAATTTCCATTTTCTCTTCGTTCTTGTCACGATTGAAAATCGTATAGGTGCAGTGTGCGGAGAGGATTGCGAATGTCGAGGTATATTCGATATTTCTCGTTATGTTCTGTAAAAAAATGTCATTCTGCTCGTCGTCAAGAAGCTTTGTTTTAAGCGTTTTTGAGAGTATCGCCTGCGGCATATCCTCCTCATAGGCGCTGTTGGGGAAGCTGTATTCGACGAGATTTTTGCCCAGAGAGCCGCCGAGCGCTTTTTTCAGCGTCTGGATAATTATTTCCTGGTCCTCGGCAGGGAGCAGACCGCAGAGCTTATGCTCCTTGAAAACAATATTCTTGTCGGCGTCGACATACGCACGGAGAACGTGGTTAAACGTGAAAAAACCGCACTGGTCGGAGAAATTCTTTTTTAAATCTGCGAGTTCTTTTTTATTCATCTGGATACATCCTTTGCTTTAATGTATAATACGCCGCAGACAGGGCACGGCGTTGTCGGAGCTGCACGCTCCGCAGTATGCTGTTTCATTCCGCATTGCATGCGATATTGGTATTATAGCATATTTTGCGGGGAAATGCAAACGACGAAAGAGGAATAATACCGTAGGCTGCGGCATAAATTTTCCAAAACGGACATAAACAGAAAAGCACACCCGAAATGAGTGTGCTGTCCTGTGAAGAAAGAAAAATGAAAAAGAATATATAGCATCTCTTAGCGAGATTGGTTAGCGTTTTCCGATTGGTATGGACAATCGGAACTCGGAGCTTTCGCTCGTGGAGAAATGAAGTGTGTATGTTGTAGGATGTTATCAGAAGTTAAAGTATTTCTCGGCGTTGTTGTAGGAAATGTCCGAAACAATTTTTCCGAGAATTTTCTCGTCGGCAGGGAACTCTCCGTTTTCTACCCATTCGCCGAACAGTCCGCAGAGAATACGGCGGAAATATTCGTGTCTTGTGTAGGAGAGGAAGCTGCGTGAGTCGGTCAGCATGCCTACAAAGCCTGCGAGATAGCCGAGGTTTGCGAGGGAAATGAGCTGATCACGCATGCCCTGCTTGTGGTCGTTGAACCACCATGCCGAGCCGTGCTGGATTTTGCCCTTTGCCTCGGGGCTCTGGAAGCAGCCGAGGATAGTATCGATAGCCTGGTTGTCGTTGGGGTTAAGGCTGTAAATAATCGTTTTGGGGAGAGAGCCTTCCTTGCTTAATGCGTTGAGGAAATCAGCGAGCTGTGAGGAGGGGGCATAGTTATCGATGCAGTCGAAGCCTGTGTCGGGTCCGAGCTTGTCAAACATCACGCCGTTGTTGTCACGCTTGCAGCCGTAGTGCAGCTGCATTACCCAGCCTCTTTTTGTGTTTTCTCTGCCTGTAAAGAGCATGAAAGCTGTTTTGTATTTGAGTATTTCGTCAGCGGTAAGAGCGCTGCCCGAAAGTCTTTTTGCGAATATTTTTTCGATTTCCGCAGCATCGGCGGGAACGTACGAAACATATTCAAGCGCATGGTCGGTTTCCTTGCAGCCCATTTCGCCGAAGAAATCCATTCTTGCCGAAAGAGCCTTGCAAAGGTCGGCAAACGTTGCGATTGAAATGCCCGAAACCTCGGCAAGCTTTGCGATATAGTCCGTGAAGTCGGGCTTTTCGATGTTCTTTGCCTTGTCGGGGCGCCATGCGGGGATAACCTTGACGTCGAACGACTTATCTGCCGCAATTACCTTGTGCCATTCAAGCGAGTCGATGGGGTCGTCGGTTGTGCAGATAATCTTTACGTTGGATTTTTTGATTATATTTCTTACGGACATATCCTCGCCCGCAAGCTTACTGTTGCAGAGCTGCCATACCTCCTCGGCAGTATCGCCGTTGAGTGTGCCTGTGTATCCGAAATAGCGCTGCAGTTCGAGATGGCTCCAGTGGTAAAGGGGATTGCCGATTGCGTAAGCAATGGTTTCCGCCCACTTCTGGAATTTCTCTCTGTCGGAAGCGTCACCTGTGATATACTTTTCGTCAACGCCTGCCGAACGCATAAGGCGCCATTTGTAATGGTCGCCGCCGAGCCATACCTGGGTAATGTTTTCAAAACGTCTGTCCTCTGCTATTTCCTTGGGGTTGATGTGGCAGTGGTAGTCGATGATAGGCTGGTTTTCAGCGTAGCCGTGGAAAAGCTTGCGTGCGTATTCCGTTGTGAGGAGAAATTCGCTGTCCATAAACTGCATCATTATAGAGTTCCTTTCAGATTAGAATTTTGTTGTCTGTCTTTTTATAAGCTCGGCGGAAAAAACCGTGGTTTTCGGCATTGAGCTGCCGCCGAACACGCCCATAAGCGTCGAAACGCAGTGGTGACAGATAGCCTCAAGCTTGTTGTCTACCGACGTGAGCTCGGGGTCTACGCACTGGGCTATATCAAAGTTATTGTAGCCTGTGACAAACATGTCGTCGGGCACCGAACGTCCGATGCTTCTTGCGTACTTTATCGCTCCGACTGCCAGGATGTCGTCCGAAGCTATCACGCCGTCAATCTTTGTTTTCTTGCGTTCAAGCTCTGCGAGCGCCTGTTTTACGTCGTTTATCACATTTTCGCTTTTCTGTTTAATCATTACCGTACGGTCCTCTTTTATTCCCGCCGCCTTTATTGCGTCACGGAAACCCTCGGCTTTTTTGGTGCCGCTGTAAGAGGTTGAATTATAAAGGTATATTATATTTTTCTTTCCGTTCTTTATGTAAAGCTCGGTAAGCTCGTAAATCGCACGGTAGTCATCGCAAAGGGTGCTGTAAATATTTGGAGCGCTTAATTTGCCGTTTACCAGCATAATCGGAACGTTGTTCGCCGCCGACCTGATGTAGTCGTTGTTTACGTCGTTCGATTCTATATAATTTGAGCCGACAAGCACAATTCCGTCAACCCTTTTTGAAAGGAGAAGGTCCATGCAGCTCTGCTTGGATTCGAGGTCGTATCCTGTGCAGCAGAGCAGGGAATCGTAGTTGTTTTTGCGAAGGTCCTGTTCTATATGGTATACAGCCTGTGCAAGATAAGGGTCTGAACAGTCGGCACAGAGAATGCCTACGGTTTTCATAGTGTTCAGGCCAAGGCCTCTTGCGAAAGCATTTGGCGTGTAACCATTTTCCTCAATGACTTCGAGGACACGGGCACGGGTTTTTTCGCTTACATTAGCGCTTCCGTTGATTACCCTTGAAACGGTTGCTATCGAAACGCCTGCTTTTTTTGATATGTCGTATATGTTCATAATAGCAATCCTTTCATTGATAATATGAGCGGGAAAATGTTTTGCTGTAAACACTTTCAAGTGCTCCACGTTTTTTATTATACAACGCCTTGACAAGAAATGCAAGCCTATTTTGGATTTTTGTCAATACTCACAACTGAGTAAATTTTTTATATACATATGTTACAAATCCGCTTAAAACCTGTTGACTAAATTTGAAATATAATGTATAATCACAAATGTAAGCATTTACTTACAAATTTTTAATGGCGAAAAATGGAAGGGCTTTCACTCGTGAAACCGCATAGATTCCGAATGTCGGACCGAGCGGAAAAAACGTCGAATGGCAGGATGAAAAAAATCGCCTGCACGGCTCGGAAATTATCGCAGAACAGCTTTTTTGATAAAATGTAAGCATTTACTACATATATAAAGGCGGAAATCAAAGTGAAAACAATTAACGAAATGTTCCTTGAAAAAAAGAGCAGACCGGTAAAGGTGCTCCAGTTCGGAGAAGGAAACTTTTTAAGAGCGTTTGTTGACTATATGTTCGACATTCTCAACGAAAAGGCCGGCTTCGACGGAAATATTGCGGTAATCAAGCCGATTGAATTCGGCTCGGTTGAAATGTTCGAAAAGCAGGATTCGGTATATACCGTATTATTAAGAGGCGTTTCGGGCGGCAAGGAAATCGTTGAAAAGAGAGTTATCGACTCGGTTGAAAAGGTTATCGCCTGCTATGAAAATTATGACGAATATGCGGCTCTCGCAAAGCTTGATACATTAAGATATGTAGTGTCCAACACAACGGAGGCGGGAATCGTCCTTGACGAAAGCGACGACATCAATCTCTGCCCGCCGAGAACATATCCCGCAAAGCTTGCAAAGTTCCTGTACGAAAGATATAAGCACTTCGGCGGTGCAGCTGACAAGGGGCTGGTTATTCTCCCCGTTGAGCTGATTGACGACAACGGCATCGAGCTCAAGAGATGCGTTAAGGCACTTGCGGACGCATGGAAGCTTGAAAGCGGTTTTTCCGAGTGGCTCGACAGCGCATGCGTATTCGCCAGCACGCTCGTAGACAGAATCGTTACAGGCTACCCCCGTGAGGGAGCGGACGAAATCTTCGAAGAGCTCGGCTATAAGGACGACCTGCTCGTTACGGCAGAGCCGTTCGCACTGTGGGTTATCGAATCCAACAAGGATATAAGCGGCGAGCTTCCTTTTAGTAAGGTAGGACTTCCCGTAATATTCACGGACAATCAGAAACCCTACAAGCAGAGAAAGGTAAGAATTCTCAACGGCGCACATACATCGTTCGTTCTTGCTTCCTACCTTGCGGGCAATGATTTCGTGGGACAGTCGATGGACGACGAAATAATCCGCAGCTTTATGTATAATACTATATTTGATGAAGTAATCCCCACGCTGGACCTTCCCAAGAACGAACTTGAGGATTTTGCGGCGTCGGTAATAGACAGATTTAAGAATCCGTTTATCAAGCATGCACTGCTTGCGATTTCGCTCAACAGCGTATCGAAATGGCGTGCAAGATGTATGCCGAGCTACCTCGGTTACATCGAACGCTGTGGAAAGACTCCCGACAGACTGGCGTTTTCGCTTGCGGCGCTGATAGCTTTCTACAACGGAAGCGAAATAAAGGACGGCGCTCTGATAGGAAATCGCAGCGGCGAGGAATACCTTATAAAGGACGACAAGCAGGTGCTTGAGTTCTTTGCGGAAAATTCTTCGAAGTCTGCAAAGGAGATAACCGGGAAATTCCTCTCAAACGAGGCGTTCTTCGGAACAGACCTTACAAAGCAGGGCGACACGCTTGACAAGGTAAGCGAATATTTAGAGGAGATAAGAACAAGCGGAATGAGAAAAGCGCTTGAAAAATATTTCGGATAGACTAGCGGAGGGAATATGCGTTTAATAAGAATTTCGGAAAACGATAACGTTGCAGTTGTTGTAAATGCAGTCAGAGCGGGCGCTCCGCTTGAAGCAGACGGCGTTAAAGTAAAGGCTTTACAGCATATCCCCTCGGGACATAAAATCGCAATTTCGGAAATCAAGGCGGGCGACCCGATTATCAAGTACGGTTACCCCATCGGTACGGCAAAGGAAAACATCAAGCCCGGCGAATGGGTGCACGTTCACAATATAGCGACTGCTCTTTCGGGTCTGCTTGATTACACCTACGAGCCTATCGAAAAGAAAAGAAACAAATCCCAGGATGTTATCCCCGTGCTGTTTGACGGTTTTGTCCGTGAGAACGGAACGGCGGGCGTAAGAAACGAAGTATGGATTATCCCGACGGTCGGCTGTGTGAACAGCGTCGTAAAGGCAATCGAAAAAAAGAGCGAAGCATTTGCGGCAAACACATCGGTTGACGGCGTAATCGCTTTCCCTCATCCCTACGGCTGCTCACAGCTCGGCGACGACCAGGAAAACACGAGAAAAATTCTCGCCGACCTTGTAAATCACTCCAATGCAGGCGCAGTGCTTGTGGTTGGACTCGGCTGTGAAAACAGCGG
>JAZNLN010000185.1:0-50067 GCA_045579125.1 Ruminiclostridium sp. | reverse complement strand
GTGCTTGACGGCGAGCCGCTTACCGATTCTGACTATGTCAGCGAGAATGAAACGCTTGTGGATACGGTTGAAAAAACTTATACCGTTACAGGCTTTTTCGAGTCCTCCAATATTTTTCATCCGTGGACGGGCATGGCTGCCGTTACAGGTCCCGACGACACGGCGGAATACAGCGAGGGCGGCGTGTACTATACGCTTAAAAACGTATCGGAGATATTCGATTTTTCTTCGCAGAATGCGGCGGATTTCTTCGGCGGCGACTACCGTATAGGCGAGCATAGCGACCTGCTGATGATGAACGGCTATTCGAGAAACGATTCGGCTATGACGGTTATATATTCAATGGCGGCGATACTTATTGCGCTTATTATGCTTGGCTCCGTTTCGCTCATTCATAATGCATTTTCCATTTCCGTAACCGAGCGTACAAAGCAGTTCGGTCTGCTTTCCTCAATCGGCGCTACACGCAGACAGATACGCAAAAGCGTTATCGGAGAGGCGCTCACGCTTTCGGCAATCGGCATACCCCTCGGCATTGTTTCGGGTATCGGCGGAATAGGAGTTACTCTGCTGTGCCTTTCCGACGCATTTGCGTCCATAACAAACGTAGTTACGCCGTACAGGCTTGAGCTTGTAGTTGATGCGGTGCCGATTATAATAGCGGCGGCAGTCGGCCTGTTGACCGTGCTTATTTCCGCATGGATTCCCGCCGCAAGAGCGGCACGCATAACTGCGATAGAGGCGATACGGCAGTCGGGCGATGTAAAAAAGGCAAAAAAGCCCATCAAGGTATCAAAGCTTACAAAAAAGCTTTTCGGCATAGAGGGAATTATCGCCGCAAAGCATTACAAGCGCAGTAAACGTAGTTACAGAGCGACCATTTTCTCGCTTACCATAAGCATAGTTTTATTTGTGGTTGCGAGCGCATTCTGCGACTCGCTTGCTGAAGGCGTGACAAGCGTTTATAGCTATTCGTGCGACGTTCTGGCGGTGTGCTCCGCCGATAATGCAGAGGAGGCAATCGGTATCACGGAATACTCCGCAGCCACATTATCTGACGACAGGATAACCGACTGTTGTTTCGTGTTGGGCGAAGAATACCCGTATTCCTTTGACAGCAGATACAAAACCGAAAATTTTGATTCGAGGTTTGTTCCCAGTGCGTATGCGTATGACGAAACGGCACTCGTCAAAATAATTGACGACGAGCATTTCGAACAGCTTGCGGCTGAATGCGGAGCGGGAGCGTACAGCACGGATTCGCCCTGTATCGTAAGAACTACGGTGGATTACAGGGATTACGCTGAAAATAAATTCCTGAACTATCCTGTAATCAGAAACGATATAGACAAATTTGCGATAAATTCCGACGACGGCTCGCTTGAAATGGAAATAATCGGAGTTTCCGAAAAACCTTCGGGATTTTTAGAATCCAAGGCGACGTGCATAACGGTATTCATTCCGTTCAGCGCATATGTAACGCACAGCACGCATCCTGTTTTCAAGGACAATGATATTGACGTAGTCATTCAGCTGGAAACAGGCGAAAATTCCGCACAGGTCGCCGATGTGCTGAATATAATTCTTGACGATAACGGCTGGGGAAACTGGTATATACAGGACCTTTATTCAAATATGGTTATGGTACGGAATCTTATACTTATAATCCGTGTATTCTCCTACGGCTTTATCGTTCTGATTTCTCTCATTTCCGTTGCCAACGTGTTCAATACCATTTCGACAGGACTTATGCTCCGCCGCAGGGAGTTCGCAATGCTCCGCACGGTCGGAATGACGAGCGGAGGTCTGAACAAGATGATGAATTACGAATGCATACTTTACGGCATAAAATCCTCCGTTTACGGCGTTGTTATTTCGCTTGTGTTCGTTTTGCTTATACACATGTCGGTCAACAACGGCGTTGAAACAAGTCTGAATATTCCGTGGATGGCTGTTCTGACGGCGCTTGCGAGCGTGTTCCTTGTCGTTTTTGCGACGATGCTCTATTCGATGCACAAGATAAAGCGTGACAATCCTGTGGATAGTTTACGCAACGATAATATATGATTTTTTATTGCACAGGCGTATATCAGCGTCTGTGCAATTCTGTTTAAGTTTACCGTAAGAAAAAAACAGTTGATTTTTTGTATGAAATATAGTATAATATTAAAATGTCGCAGTATACGGCTTTGCTGTGCCTGCACGGCAATACCGAACTCATATAGAAAGGATGATTACATATGAGAAAAAAGAAAAGTGACATCATATTACCTGCTCTGCTTATGCGTGGTCTGGTTATTTTTCCCCGTATGGTGCTGCATTTCGACGTAGGCAGGGAAAAATCAATAAAGGCTCTTAAAGAGGCGGCAAAAAACGACAAGCGTATTTTCCTGACCGCACAGCGTGACCCGTACAGGGAAAATCAGGATAACATGACCCTTGACGATATATATGAACTCGGCGTAATCGCAGAAGTGCGCCAGATACTGAAAACCCCCGACAATGTGACGAGAGTGCTGGTTGAGGGCGTGGGACGTGCCTGCGCAAACGAGCTCGTCAGCTCCGAGCCGCACTTCACGGCGAGAGTTGCGGAAATAAAGGAGCCCGAATGCACGCTTGATTCCTCCGAGCAGCAGGCTCTTTGCAGAATGCTCTCCGCAAAGTTCAGGGAGTACTGCCAGTATGCGCCCAAAATGCCCGATTCGCTTTACGACAGTATTGTGTCCGAAAAGGACGTTGTGAAGATGTCGGACATCATAACGTTCAATGTTTTCATGAAGCTTGAGGACAGACAGGAAATCCTTGAAACGCTTGACATTGAGGCGAGAGTAAAGCTGATTATTACGATACTTGCCAACGAGATTGACGTAATGAGGCTGGAATTGAATATCCAGGACGAGGTCAAGGAGGCGGTTGACAGAAACCAGCGTGAGTACTATCTGCGTGAGCAGCTCAAGGTTATTTCCCGACAGCTCGGCAACGGAAGCGACGACCCGACCGAGGAGGGCTACGAATATCTTGACCGTATCGAGGAAATAGGCTTTTCCGAGGACGTGACCGAAAAGCTCACACGAGAGGTTGAAAGAATGATGAAGCAGTCGTCAACCTCGCAGGAATATGCGGTTGTAAAGTCGTACCTTGATTCGATACTTGAAATGCCGTGGAATGTGTATACCACAGATTCTGACAGCATTCCCGACGCCGAAAAACAGCTTGACAAGGACCACTACGGTCTTAAAAAGGTCAAGGAGCGTATTCTTGAAACGCTGTCGGTGCGTGTTCTTAATCCCGAGCTGAAGGGGCAGATTATCTGTCTTGTCGGACCTCCGGGCGTGGGCAAGACCTCTATCGGACGTTCGATTTCGGAGGCGCTCGGAAGAAAGTACGCCCGCATTTCTCTTGGCGGCGTGCATGATGAAGCGGAAATACGAGGCCACAGAAAGACATACATAGGCGCAATGCCGGGAAGAATAATCAACGCTATCAAACAGGCGAAGTCGATGAATCCCGTAATTGTGCTGGACGAGATAGACAAAATGGGAAGCGATTATAAAGGCGACCCTGCATCGGCTATGCTTGAGGTGCTTGACCCCGAGCAGAACGTAAGCTTTACCGACCATTATTTTGAAATACCCGTTGACCTTTCGGACGTACTTTTTATCACGACCGCAAACACGACGGATACAATCCCCGCACCTCTGCTTGACAGAATGGAAATAATTGAGCTCGGCAGCTACACGAGGGAAGAAAAATTCAACATCGCAAAGAAACACCTTCTCCCAAAGCAGCTTAAAAAGCACGGCGAAACAAAATCGACCGTCAGCATAAACGATAAGGCGCTGTACGCTGTAATTGACGGCTACACCAAGGAGGCAGGCGTGCGCCGTCTTGAAAAGAATATCGCCGCAGTCTGCCGAAAAGCGGCAAAAAGACTCGTAGAGGGCGAAGCAAAGGTAAATGTTACGGCGGCGAATATCTCCGACTTCCTCGGGGTTATGAAATATCTCCCCGACGACGCCTCAAAGCGGGACGAGGTAGGCGTTGTGAACGGTCTTGCGTGGACGTCTGCGGGCGGCGTGCTTATGCCGCTTGAGGTGCTTGTAATGGACGGCACGGGCAAAACCGAGGTCACAGGCTCGCTCGGCGATGTAATGAAGGAATCGAGCAAAATTGCCGTAAGCCTTGTTCGCAGTCTTGCGGACGAGTATTCAATAGATAAGGAATTCTACAAGAACAAGGACCTGCATATACACGCTCCCGAGGGCGCAGTTCCCAAGGACGGTCCGTCTGCGGGTGTAACCATGACGACGGCGCTCGTGTCGGCTCTTTCGGGCATGCCTGTAAAGGCGGGAGTGGCAATGACGGGCGAGATTACACTGCATGGCAAGGTGCTTGCGATAGGCGGGCTCCGTGAAAAGGCTATGGCGGCTTACAAGGCGGGCATAAAAACAGTAATCATTCCCAAAGAAAACTATGCCGACATATCCGAAATTGATGAGGTTGTAAGGAATAATATCAGCTTTGTTACGGCGGAAAATATCCGCACAGTGCTTGACACCGCACTTGTAAAGCCTGTTGAGCATAAGAGCAAGCGGACGGTGAAAAAGCCTGCCGCCGACGCCGCCGTAAAAAAGACACGCAGACAGACACGGACGGCAATAAACTGACGGAGGAGCTATATGAATTTCAACAAAGCGGAGTTTGCCGCATCATACGGAACCTTTAAACAGATACCGAAATCCGATGAAATCGAAATCGCATTTTCGGGGCGCTCAAACGTCGGAAAATCCTCGCTCATCAACAAGATTTTCAATCGCAAGTCGCTTGCGAGAGTGAGCGCCACGCCCGGCAAAACAGTAACGATAAATTTCTATAAGCTTGAGAATATCAACATTGTCGACCTGCCGGGATACGGCTACGCAAAGGTTGCCAAGACCGAGAAGCAGCGCTGGGCGGGGCTTATCGAGGGGTATCTCGTTGACGACAGAAATCTTCAGCTCGTGTTTCAGCTTGTGGATTTCCGTCATGCTCCGACGGCGGACGACGTCATGATGATAAACTTTCTGATTGATAACGAAATTCCGTTTGTGGTAGTTCTGACAAAGGCGGATAAGCTC
Source organism: Ruminiclostridium sp. (assembly GCA_045579125.1). Taxonomy (GTDB): domain Bacteria; phylum Bacillota; class Clostridia; order Oscillospirales; family Ruminococcaceae; genus Ruminiclostridium_E. The sequence goes on along the minus strand of JAZNLN010000185.1, from coordinate 44,950 downwards.
AAGAAGCGTGAGCGGGAGGCCCGCCTTGCGGCGTATCAGAATGAAATTCCGTGTGCAGACAGTATAACAATGATTCCGTTTTCCGCCGAAACGGGAGAAGGCGTCGAGCAGATAAGAGAAATTATCGAGGACGTTGCTATCGGAGACGAAGAATAACTAAAAACAGCACTTCAAAGGCAAAAGCCCGAAGTGCTGTTTTATTTTTATCTGTATTACGGAAGCAGCTCTGTGAAATCGGTTATGCACCTTTCGCACAGCTTTGTCAGCTCGTCCTTGTCGCTTGCCGACGTGTCGTCGTAAATTCCTGTGCAGCGGAAGCCGCCTGCGACTGCTCCCTTTGCGGCGGTAAGCACGTCCTCAAAAACCATGCATTCGCTCGGAGCAAGTCCGATTTTCTCTGCGGCAAGCTCGTAAACGTCGGGGAAACCCTTGCCCCTTGACACGTCGTTCACGCTGACTGCGGCGGTGAAATAATGCGCTATGCGTGTGTGCTCCAGGGCGGGCAGATACAGCTTTTCATCGTTTGCGGTAGCTACGGCAAGCTTTACGCCGTTTGCGGAAAGATATTCGAGGTATTCTCGTGCGCCTTTTTTCAGCGTCACCTTATTGCTGTAAAAATCGAGCGCCATATCGCCCCATTCTTTTATAAGGCTTTCGGGCGTTTCGTCAAAGCCGAAGCGTTCGATTGTGTAAAGCGCTGTTGCCATTACGCCCATCGGTGCGATAGCCTGCACATAATCCTCGGGTACTTCTTTGACGCCCCTTGCGCCGAGAAATTCACGGTCAATCTGTTCCCATATAAACATCGAATTGAGCAGTGTTCCGTCGAGGTCGAATATTGCGCCTTTGAAATCCATATATTATCCTTTCTGCTCCGTCACAGGTTCTTCCTCGGTCAGCGGTAGCTTGCTGATAATTTTTTTGTATGTTCTTCTCATGAAGAAAACGCAGCATACCACAGACATTATCTCCGCAATCGGGAACGACCACCACACGTTGTTTACTTCTCCTGTAAGCGAAAGGAGATATGCGGCGGGAACGAGCGCCACAAGCTGACGCATGGACGATACGATAAGACTGTATACGCCGTTTCCGAGCGCCTGGAACGTGGAAAGCATGATTATCGAAAAACCTGCGATAAGGAAATGGAACGAAATGATACGCAGGGCGGAAATGCCCATATTCATCATTTCGTCTGTCGTTTCGAAAATCGAAAACAGCTGCTCGGGGAATATCTGACACACCGTAAAGCAGACGATGAGAAAGCTTACTGCGTAAATCATGCAAAGCTTGTTTGTTCTTGTGATACGGCTTCTTTTGCGTGCACCGTAGTTGTAGGAGATAATCGGTACTATGCCGTTATTAAGCCCCATAAGCGGCATTATGAAAAAGCTCTGGAGCTTGAAATATACGCCGAATACAGCGGTTGCGGTTTTTGAAAATGAGCCGAGGATAATATTCATTGAATAGGTCATAACCGATGAAATCGACATCATTACGATTGACGGCAGACCTACCGCATAAATGCGTTTTATAATGGGCGAGGAGGGTTTCATGTCCCTGAACGAAAGCTTTATTTCCTTGTTAAGCTTTATGTTGAAAACAAGTCCGAGTATCATTGCGCAGAACTGTCCGATAACCGTTGCCATCGCAGCGCCCTTTATGCCCATTGCGGGGAATCCGAAATAGCCGAAAATCATTATCGGGTCAAGGACTATGTTTATAATTGCGCCCGCCGCCTGCGTAAACATAGAATAAATGGTTTTTCCTGTTGACTGGAGCAGTCTTTCGAATGTAATCTGTCCGAACAGACCGAGCGAGAATATGCTGCATACCGTGAGGTAATCGGTACCGTAGGCAATAACGGCGGGGTCTTTTTCCTGCGACGCAACAAATGTTTCGGAAAGAGTAAGACCGATAACGAGGAAAATTATGAAATTGAGCACGGCGAGCAGAAGTCCGTTACAGGCGGTTTTATTTACCTTGGAGTAGTCTTTCTCGCCGAGGCTTTTTGAGAGCATTGCGCTGATACCGACGCCTGTGCCTGCGCCGACGGCAATCATCAGATTCTGCATCGGGAACGCAACGGTTACTCCCGTCAGCGCCTCTTCGCAAATCTGCGACACGAAAATACTGTCAACGATGTTATACAGCGCCTGAACAAGCATCGACGCCGCAATCGGCAGGGACATCGAAAGGATGAGCCTGCTTATGGGCATTGTCCCCATTTTGTTTTCTTTTGTTACTGGTTTTTCCATTTGCAATTCCTTTTTTATGTATATTTTCTGTTTCACAGCGGCAAAATCCGCCCGAGCGAACAACGCAGGGGCGGAAAATATATGAAATTATTTGCTGCGGATTTCGTTTATGTAGTCGGTTATAATCCTTACGCAGGATTCGTCGCCGATAGACGAGTCGATTGAGAGGTGGTAGGATTTCGCCTTGCCCCAGTTCTCGTCAGCAAAGTAGTTGTAGTAAGCAACTCTTTCCTTGTCCTTTTTCTGGACATATGCCTTATGGTTGTTGTCGGGTGCCTCCTCCTTGTATTCGTCACGCACTCTTTCCACTCTCTTTTCGAACGGGGCGTGGATAAAGATGTTCACAACGTTTTCTCTGTTGCGGAGAACATAGTCGGCGCATCTTCCGACGATTACGCAGCTTTCCTTTTCGGCAAGGTCCTGGATAACCTTTGTCTGTGCTATAAAAATTACGTCGCCTGCGGGGAGAATCTGACTGCTGAGATACAGGCTGTAAAGCAGGCTGCGGGTTTTCTTCTGCTCGTTCTTGCGGACGAATTCTTCCGTATATCCGCTTTCCTTTGCTACGAGCGACAGCAGTTCGCCGTCATAGAATCCGATTCCCAGTGATTCAGCGAGCATTTTCGCAATCTTGCGTCCGCCTGAACCGTATTCTCTCGATACTGTGATGATAAGTTTTTCGTTTGACATTTACATCATCCTTTCGTATTGAATTTCGGGAGCCTGCCCGATTATTTCCGTTTTATCTGCGGCAGGATATTTCCTCCGCCGTCGAAGATTATATACAGCGTTCCGTGCTTTACGGAAACCTCGCTTTTTTGTCCTGTAAATTCGTTGCTCACGCCGAGCGGAAAGCTGTTTGTAAGCTCCGCATTTTCAAGGGCGTATTTAAGGCCTTTCTCGCTCACGCCCGAAACCGAAGTGTCTGCGGCGAAAACGGAAATATAACCTCTGAAATTCTCCGAAAACTCGGCGCTTGCGTCGGTAACGACGGTTATAATCCGTCCGTCGTCGAAAATAAAGCAGTTCTTTCCGAGCCTTGACAGGTAAACTGCAGTCTGCATATTCGCTATCGTATGCTCGGTTCTGCCGCCTGTCCCGCCGTAAATGAGAAATGTTCCGCAGTTGTTTTCAAGACCGATTTTTACCGCCTCCGCAGTATCCGTCGTATCTTTTACGGGATTAAGTCGTATAACGTTCCCGAGTTCGGGTGTGCAGCCGAGGGAATCGAAATCGCCGACAGCAATGTCGGGAGTTATTCCGAGCTGTGCAAGCGTTCTGCATCCGCCGTCAGCGGCTATTATCATGTCGTCCTCGCAAGGCTCTATAAAACCGAAAAAACTGCCTGCGCCGACAATTATACATCTTTTTTCAGCCGTAGCGGTCAGTCCTCTCGTAATTCTGTAAAATATACAGCTTTCTTAATATTATTATAGTGCAAAAAACATATTTTGTCAAGGAAAAGTGTAATCGGAAACGGTTGGGTGTTTAAGTAAAATGCACAAATTTCAGCCTGTTTTTTATCTACAATTAACAACATAAAATCTATTGATTTTTTGCACGATTTATTGTATAATATGTCTTGTAGTTCTTCAGCAAAGAATGACGACCCAAGAGCGCTGTAAAAGCGCTCGGAAAAAAGCCACACGGACAGCTTGGTCGAAAGCCGGAAACGGCAGCTTCTGTTGCCTTATTGATGCAGCGCAATGCGCTGAAATTTTATAAGTTGGTTTCTTATAAACCGGGTATCACTTGTGAAACAGTCAATAAGAGTAGTAAAAGTAATTCTTGCTATATAGACTCTAAAATCAAAAACTGTAAACTGTTCAAGTGTGTACTTGAGCAGTTTTTTATTTTACGGCAATGTGCGGAAAGGTCATAAAAAGTGGACGGAAAACTCAAACTTTACGGATTCAACAACCTTACAAAATCTTTAAGCTTCAATATTTACGACGTGTGCTATGCGAAAACCGAGCGTGAGCAGAGGGATTATATCTCGTATATTCACAATCAGTACAACTCCGAGCGTCTGACGCAGATTCTGACGACGGTAACGGAAATGATAGGTGCGCATGTGCTTAATATTTCACGTCAGGACTACGAGCCGCAGGGTGCAAGCGTTACGATTATGATAGCCGAGGAGTCGATGGTAAAGAATATGTCGGGCGACACGGTTGTCGGACACCTTGACAAGAGCCACGTTACGGTGCACACCTACCCCGAGTACCACCCCGATACCTGCCTTGCGACATTCCGTGTTGACATAGACGTAGCGACCTGCGGACAGATTACGCCGCTTTCGACGCTTGATTATCTTATCGGCAGCTTTGACTCGGACATTATCACGATGGATTACAAAATTCGTGGCTTTACCCGTGATATGACGGGCAAGAAGCTGTTCCTTGACCATAAAATCACATCTATCCAGGATTTCATTTCGGGAGATATTCTCCGTAAATACGACGCCGTTGACGTGAACGTGTACCAGTCAAATATCTTCCATACGAAAATGCTTATCAAGGACCTTTATCTTCAGAACTATCTTTTCAACACCGACGTATATGAGCTGCCGCCCAAGACAAGACTTGACATTACAAACAGCCTGCGTCAGGAAATGATTGAGATATTCAGCGGAAGCAACGTTTATTTGAGCGAAGAATAATCGGCGGATTGCATTGCGGCACATCTGCTCGAAAGGTGATTAGATGTATAAATTCAATCAGGACAGAGCGCCCGTCAAGGAGGCTCTTGAAGAATACAAGCGCAACCGTGTCGTGCCGTTTGACGTTCCGGGGCATAAGCGGGGCAAGGGAAACCCCGAGCTTACCGCATTCCTCGGCGAACAGTGCATGACCGTTGACGTCAATTCGATGAAACCGCTGGACAACCTTTGCCACCCTGTTTCGGTAATCAAGGAGGCGGAGGAGCTTGCGGCGGACGCATTCGGTGCGGCTCACGCATATTTCATGGTAGGCGGTACGACCTCCGCCGTGCAGGCGATGGTTTTTTCGTCAACCAAGCGGGGCGATAAAATTATACTCCCCCGAAATGTGCACAGGAGCGTTATAAACGCAATGATACTCAACGGCGCTGTGCCTGTGTATGTAAATCCCGCAGTTGACGAGCGGCTCGGAATATCCCTCGGAATGTCGGTTTCCGACGTTGAGCGTGCAATATCCGAAAATCCCGACGCAAAAGCGGTTTTTGTGAATAATCCTACATATTACGGCATTTGTTCGAATATAAAGGCAATAGCCGAGCTTGCGCACAGGAACAATATGCTCCTGCTTGCAGACGAAGCTCACGGCACGCATTTCTATTTCAACGACAAACTACCCGCATGTGCGATACGTTCGGGCGCAGATATGGCGTCGGTAAGCATGCATAAGTCGGGCGGCTCGCTCACGCAGAGCTCGTTCCTGCTTATAAACGACACAATGAGCGAGGGCTATGTCCGTCAGGTAATAAACCTTACGCAGACGACCTCGGGCTCGTATCTTTTCATGTCAAGCCTTGACATTTCCCGAAAAATACTCGCAACAAAGGGCGGGGAAATTTTCGACAAAATTATCTCGCTTGCCGAGTACGCAAGGGAAGAAATAAACGACATCGGTGATTATTATGCCTATTCAAAGGAAATAATCAACGGTGACAGCATTTTTGACTACGACACGACAAAGCTGTCAATCAACACCCTCAACACAGGACTTGCGGGCATTGAGGTATACGACATACTCCGTGACGAATACGATATTCAGGCGGAATTCGGCGACATGGGCAATATTCTTGCCTACATCTCCGTCGGCGACCGTGAGCGGGACATCGAAAGACTTGTCGGCGCACTGTCGGAAATACGCCGTAAATACAAGCGTGACCGCAGCGGGCTGTTAAGCGTGGAATATGTTGCGCCCGTGGTAAGCGCAAGCCCGCAGGAGGCATTCTACGCCGAAAAGGTATCTGTTCCTCTTGACGAGGCCGAGGGCAGGGTGTGCAGCGAGTTCGTTATGTGCTATCCCCCCGGAATACCGATTATAGCGCCGGGCGAGCTTGTGACGGCGGAAATACTTGAGCATATCCGCTACGCCAAGGAAAAGGGCTGTTTTATGACGGGCTCGGAGGATATGGCGGTAGAGCGGCTTAATGTTATAAGATAGGAGGTTTTGCTTATGGATTTATGGTTCAGCGAATATCATACGCCGAATGTCCGCTTTTCAATCAAGGTGAACAAGCAGATATTCAGCAAGCAGAGCAAGTATCAGCATATTGATATTTTCGAATCCGAGGAATTCGGACGTTTTCTTACTCTTGACGGCTATATGATGCTTACGGAAAAGGACGAATTTATCTATCACGAAATGATAGTACACGTTCCTATGGCGACCAACCCGGATATAAAGAACGTGCTTGTAATAGGAGCGGGCGACGGCGGCGTACTGCGTGAGCTGTCACGCTACAAATCCCTTGAAAGCATAGACCTCGTTGAGATTGACGAGGATGTCATCAGAGCGTGCAAGGCGTATCTGCCGCAGACAGCCTGCGGATACAACGACAAGCGTGTCAGCGTGTACGTTCAGGACGGCCTGCGTTTTATACGTCGTGTCGAGAACAAGTACGACCTGATTATCGTCGATTCGACCGACCCGTTCGGACCGGGCGAGGGACTTTTTACAAAGGAGTTCTACGGCAACTGCTACAAGGCGATGACCGAGAACGGAATAATGGTAAATCAGCATGAAAGTCCGTTCTATTCCGAGGACGCACTCGCAATGCAGCGTGCCCACAAGCGCATTATAGACACGTTCCCCATCAGCAAGGTGTACCAGGCGCATATTCCGACATATCCGTCGGGACACTGGCTTTTCGGCTTTGCGTCAAAGAAATTCCACCCCGTCAGGGATTACAGCCCCGAGCGCTGGCTGTCGCTGGGATTATCGACCGCATATTACAATCCCGAACTGCACACAGCGTGCTTTGCTCTGCCGAATTATGTCGAGGAGCTTCTGGAGCATGTGGAGCACATCGAATGACGGCAGAAAGGATTTTCTATGAACAGACTTCTTAATAAGCTTGACCGTAAAATAGGAAAATACGCTCCGCCGAATATAATATTTTTCGTAGTAGCGTCGATGTTTGCGGTATTTATCGTTGAAAAGTTCGTCACGAACTTTTCGCTGACGTACTATATGTTTTTCTCGTCGGAGCTTGTTATGCAGGGCGAGGTATGGCGTGTCATAACGTACGCACTTCTCCCGCCGACGCAGTCGATTCTGTGGATTTTAGTCAGCCTGTGCGTTTATTTCTTTATCGGCTCGTCTCTTGAGGAACGCTGGGGCAGTTTCAAATTCAACGTTTATTATTTTACGGGAGTTCTGCTGACTGCCGCAGGAGGCTTCATAACGGGTTTCACAACAAATGAGTACATTTATTTTTCGATGTTCTTTGCGTTTGCCGTGCTTTACCCGGATTGTCAGTTCAGAGTGTTTTTCATGTTCCCTATCGAGGTGAAATGGCTTGCTCTTATAGACCTCGGCTACTTTGTGTATTCATTCGTAGTCGGCAGCTGGTCGGGAAGAATAGCGATTATTATTTCTCTTGCGAACTTCATTCTCTTTTTCTACGAGGATTTCTTTAACTTCTGCAAAAGGGAGTACAAATTTATCAAGCATAAAATCAACAACCGAGGTAAATGGAATTAAGAAAGGAATTAAAAATTATGGGAAAATGTATGATTATCGGATGCGGCGGAGTTGCTTCCGTTGCAGTTCACAAGTGCTGTCAGAACAGCGAGGTTTTCAGCGAGATTATGATAGCAAGCCGCACAAAGTCAAAGTGCGATAAGCTCAAGGCAGAGCTTGAGGGCAAGACAAAGACCATTATCCACACAGCGCAGGTAGATGCCGACAACGTTGACGAGCTCATTGCGCTTATCAACGAGTTTAAGCCGCAGGTTGTCCTCAATCTCGCTCTTCCTTATCAGGACCTTACGATCATGGACGCATGCCTCGCAACAAAGACTCACTATGTCGACACGGCGAACTATGAGCCGCTGGATACCGCAAAGTTCGAGTACAAGTGGCAGTGGGCGTATAAGGAGCGTTTTGAAAAGGCGGGTATCACCGCACTCCTCGGCAGCGGCTTCGACCCCGGCGTAACAGGCGTATTCTGCGCATATGCACAGAAGCATTATTTTGACGAAATCAACTACATTGACATTCTTGACTGCAACGGCGGCGATCACGGTTATCCGTTCGCAACCAACTTCAACCCCGAAATCAATATCCGTGAGGTAAGCGCAAAGGGCAGCTACTGGGAGGACGGAAAATGGGTTGAAACCGAGCCTATGGAAATCAAGCGTGTTTACAATTTCGAGGGCGTGGGCGAAAAGGATATGTACCTCCTGCACCACGAGGAGCTTGAAAGCCTCGGCATAAACATCAAGGGAATAAAGAGAATCCGTTTCTTCATGACCTTCGGACAGAGCTATCTTACTCATCTCAAGTGCCTTGAAAATGTCGGCATGACCTCAATCGAGCCTATCGAGTTCGAGGGCAAGCAGATTGTCCCGCTCCAGTTCCTCAAGGCAGTTCTGCCCGACCCCGCAAGTCTCGGCCCGAGAACAGTCGGCAAGACAAACATCGGCTGCATTATGAAGGGCAAGAAGGACGGCAAGGAAGTAAATTACTATGTATATAATATCTGCGACCATCAGGAATGCTACAAGGAAGTAGGCTCGCAGGCCATTTCCTACACGACGGGCGTTCCCGCAATGATTGGCGCAATGATGCTTATGACAGGCACATGGAGCGGCGCAGGCGTATATAACATCGAAGAATTTGACCCCGATCCGTTCATGGATGCGCTCAACAAGTGGGGCCTTCCCTGGAAGGAAAGCTTTAACCCTGTTGAGGTTGAATGATGAAGATAACAAAAGCGTCGGAAAAACAGCTTGATACGGTTATGAATATCGTGTCGGCGACAATTTCCGAGATATATCCGAGGCATTACACACAGCCCCAGACTGATTTTTTCCTTGCTCACCACAGCAAGGAAAAAATTATATCCGACATAGCGGCGGGCTGCGTCTATATTCTTGACAGCGACGGAGCGGTCGGAACCGTAACGGTAAAAAGCAACGGCGTTTACAGGCTGTTCGTTCTGCCTGCGTTTCAGGGCAGGGGATACGGCGGAGAGCTTATGAATTTCGCCGAGCAGCTTATTGCCGACGAGTATGACAGCGTAAAGCTTGACAGTTCTGTCCCTGCGTTCGGCATGTACGTCAAGCGTGGATATACGGTAACTGCCGAGGTCGATTATGACATAGGAAACGGAAACACTCTGCATTATCAGGAAATGCAGCTCGTTTTTCCGCAGGAGGAAACCGATGAATAAGGAAATATACAATCTGCCGACTCCTTGCTATGTGATTGACGAAAAAAAGCTGATTGAAAATCTTGAAATTCTCTCCGGGCTTGAAAAAAGCACGGGCTGTCACGTCCTGCTGGCGCAGAAGTGTTACAGCTGCTACTACACATATCCTACGATACGCCGATACATAAGCGGTGCAACTGCGAGCGGACTGTACGAGGCACGGCTGGGGTACGAGGAGATGAAAGGCGAAAACCACATTTTCTCGCCCGCATACATCGACAGCGAGTTTGACGAGATATTAAAAATCTGCGACCATATCGTATTCAACAGTTTTTCGCAATGGGTAAAATTCAGGGATAAGGCGTCGGCGGCGGGAGTGAGCTGCGGAATACGCATAAATCCCGAATGCTCCACGCAGGAGGGACACGCCATTTACGACCCCTGTGCGCCGATGTCACGTCTTGGCGTGACGCTGAAGAATTTCAGGGATGGCGCAGAAAAATACGGGCTTGACGGCATTGACGGCCTGCATTTTCACACTCTCTGCGAGCAGAACAGCGACGCACTGGAAATAACTCTTGCGGCAGTTGAGGAGAAATTCGGAGAATATCTTCCGAGGATGAAATGGGTGAATTTCGGCGGCGGACATCATATAACACGCAAGGATTACGACATAGAAACGCTGAAAAAATGTATACTCCGTATTCGTGAAAAATACGGAGCAGAGGTTTATATTGAGCCCGGCGAAGCGGTCGCACTGAATGCGGGTTATCTCGCTTCAAGCGTTCTTGAAATATCCGAAAACGGCGGAAATATCGCCATTATTGACGCCTCGGCGGCGTGTCATATGCCCGATGTGCTTGAAATGCCTTACCGCCCCAACATAATAGGAAGCGGCGAAGCGGGCGAAAAGCCGCACACCTACCGCCTCGGCGGAAATACCTGCCTTGCGGGGGATATAATCGGCGATTATTCGTTTGATAAGCCGCTTGAAATCGGCGATAAGCTGATTTTCGAGGATATGGCGATTTATTCAATGGTGAAGAACAACACGTTCAACGGAATGGCGCTTCCGTCGATTTATCTCATGACGGAAAGCGGGGTCGAGCTTGTTAAAAGCTTTGGCTACGAGGATTTCAAGCGGCGTGTTTAGGCGACGATAAATAACAGCGCAAAAAGCAGACTTCGGTCTGCTTTTTCTTTTTGCAGGATGAAGAAAAGTGCGGTTATTATCAGAAAATCGCTGTTTTTCTCTGCATATTTCAGCACTCTTGCAAAGCTCATACACGTCTGTTGTGCTTTTCGATGAAATCGCCGAAGGAGGGCGGCGGAATTTCGGACGCACTCATAACCGCCTCGCCGTCTGACTTGCCGAGCAGGGCGACGCTTTCGCTGATATCGGCGATAACTTCTTTCGCATTTTTCACAGCTCCGTCAGAAGATATATCAGCGCTGACAGCAGGAAACAAGTCTTCGTTCTTTTCCTCCTTGTTTTCTGCTTCGTTTTCGGTGTTGTCGGAGGAAGGCGATTCTTCTTCTTCGGAGTTATCCTCGCCGCTCACGCTGCCGTCTGCTTCGGGAAAGCCGCTGTCGGGCGAGCTCTCGCCGCGCACGCTGTCGGAGGACGTGCTTACCTCGGGAGCTTCGGCTTCGTCGATTTTACCGTCGGATTTCACGATTTGCGTTTCCTCGCTCGGGTCGGAGCTTGAACGGCTCGCCATTTCCATCGCCTGTTTCAGGTATTCCTTCTGCATTCTTTCCAATTCGGATTTGCTGTAATTGACTGTATTCATATGTACCTCCCGTAGAATGTGATAATGCGCCGTATCAGAACAGCTTGTCGAGCAGTCCGCTTTCTTTCAGCAGCGGCAGGATTGTCATTATCTTCAAAAACATGAGCGCCTTGTCAACCTTGTCTTGGTTTTCCTTGGAAAGATGCGGTTTCAGCGCAAGCAGCAGTTCGGTGTTCTTGTCGGTTTCGCTGAGCTTTGACATTATTTCGCCGATTTTCAGAATTGTGTCGATGTCGATATTTCCGAACAGACCGCCGTCGCCGCTGTTTTCACTTTTTTCCTCCGAGTCTGACGAAAACATCTGCCCGATAATATCGCTTATGGAGTCAAAATCCGACATAACACCGCCCCTTTGCTATTTTTTCATCATTCGTATTATCTTCTCCGCCTCAGGACTTTTCATCAGCTTTTCCCGCAGTGCGGGGTTTTTCAGCAAAGCGTTCAGTTTTTCCTTGTCCGAGTCGGAAAGCCGTGACAGTATCTCCTCGGTGTTCCCGCTGTTCAGGGCGGATTTAAGGCTGTCGGGGCTTGTTCCGAGCTTTTTGCTCGCCGCCTCAATCATTTTTTCCATGTTGCTGTTCATAGCGTGACCGTCCTTTCCCTTTAAAAGGAGCTGCCGTGGACTGCGGTCTCCTTTAAAGATATGAAGTTTTTGGGTTTTTTATTACTGTAATGTTTAAAATGACCAAACAGTGTTTTAAACGAGTAGTGTTATTAACATTTTTTATAAAAAATCACCAATAAATTTATACACTTTTATATTTGACTTATATATGTGTGATGTGATATAATATATTAAAATAATGCTGTTGTATGATGAAGTGGAGCATCACGGGCATTTCGGTCCTGATGGGCAAAAAAATAATTAGGGGTTTAGTATGAAGGTTATTGTTGTAGCTGATACTCATAAGGAGTTTCAAAAGTATAAGGGAATTGTCGAGAGAAATCTTGACGCCGACATTTTTATTCACCTCGGCGACGGCGAGCATGAATTTATAGATGTTGCCAATCTTTTCCCCCAGAAAAAGTTTTATTTCGTAAAGGGCGAGGCTGACTTCTCCGAAAACAAGAACGAGGCTATTATTGAGGCAGGCGGTTTCCGTCTTCTCTGCGTTCACGGTCACGAGCACGGAGTACAGGACGGCCTTCAGCAGCTTATCAACACAGCGAAAAGCTGCGACTGCAAAATAGCGCTTTACGGTCATACCCATATGTATAGAACCGAGCTTTCCGACGGAATTTACATAATGAATCCCGGTGCGGTTGATTCTCCGAGAGGCAAGAACAGACCCTCCTACGGCGTTATCAACATTGACGGAAACGGCAAGCTTACTATGAACATAGTTGCGCTCAAGGGCTGATAACAGCGTCATATCGGCGTGCTCCTGTGATTATTATATGCAGAAGCGTTTTCGATGACACAGATTTGAAAAAATAACGGCTTTCGGCAGCAGTGCCGAAGGCCGTTTTCTATTATTCCTCCGCATACCCGCCAAGCAGCCGTGCGAGGCATTCTCCGATAAGCTTTCCGCTGTATACCGCCTGCTCAAGGGTGTTTCCGTGCGAGCCGACTTCGATAAGCAGAGAACCTGTGGACAAGTGCTGATTATACTGGCAGTACTGGAAAAGGACAGGTCTTGCAAGACCGCTGTAATCGGATTCAAGCTGGTTTTGCAGAGCACATGCAAAGTGAAAATTCTCCAGGTACAGAGGCATATCGTAGGTGCCGTTGTCTGCGGCGGAGATTATCATGACCTGCGCCGCCTGTTTTCCGTCGATTTCGCTGACGAGGGCTACCCGTGTTCCGTCGGGCTCCTCAACAGCGTCACGGTGAATGTCGAGAACAACTCTGATTGAGGGATATTCCGCAAGTATTTTCCTTACGGTTTCGGCACTGCGGGCGTATGCGCCGTTGTATGTATCGTCGTGAACGGTGCCGTCATGAAGCACACATATTCCGTTTTCTGCGAGCGACTGTGCAATAGCCGAGCCAACTGCTACCACGCTCTGCGTCGGGTCTGCGCTGCGGCAGGTGTAGCTTTCGTCATAGTAGCTGCGGCTGTCAATCTGATAGCTTTCGTGCGTGTGCGTGTGCATTATCAGCACCTGCGGAGCGGTCGTATATGTCTCTATTTCGAAATCGGGTTTTATTACGCTTTCGGAGATGATTTGCTCAGGTGTCAGCTCCGTGCAGTTCCACACCTGACCTCCGCTGTCGAGGGTTATGAAGTCGGTTCCGTTATAGTTCTGATAAGTGTCATTTGCTACGTTTCCGCTTGCCGCCGAAAAAACGGTGAGGTCCTCACGGACATCCGAGAGATTTTCCGTAAGGAGCAGTTCTTCTGCCGTCGGCAGGGGAGGCTCCGTGACAGGAGGCTCGGTAACAGCGGGGGCTGTCTGAGGAGGGGCTGTTTGCTCGGGCTGTTCCGTTCCGGGCATTTTTTCGGGAACGTACAGTATCAGCTGACCGCTGTTTATTACAGGGTTTGCGGAATACGTTAGCTTTGCGGCGGCTGACATAAGCGCCATTGCGTGCGGTGCATATTCGACCGCTTTTCCTGCGGCGAACGGAGAAACGACGACCGCAAGCGCAAGAAGTGCAATTTTAACGGCTTTTCTTCTGTTGATTTTTATAACCATATTTTTTCCTTTCTTTTCTGTTTTATTTCCGCTTATACATTGATTTTATGAGGTGCGGCGGGATTTTAGAATAACAGCATTTCCGCCTCTCTGTCGGTTAAGGTCGGGAGGAGCGCTTTTCTGACGGCTCGTCCTGTTATTTGTGCAAAGCGTTTGATTTCTGCGTCGATATTTCTTGGTGCGACCATTAAATTTCCGCCTCCGTCGCACAGCGAATCGAGGTCGATGACCGTCGGCACGCCTATTGCTATCACAGGCACGCCGAGAGTGTATTCTGACAGCTCCTTTCTGTTGTTGCCGACGCCGCTGCCGGGGGATATTCCCGTATCGGTCAGCTGAATAGTCCTGCATAACCGCTCCACGCTCCCGCAGGCGAGTGCGTCTATCGCTATGACTGCGTCGGGCTTTATTCCGTCGCAGAGAATTTTGAGCTGAAATGCGCTTTCAAGTCCCGTCTGTCCCATAACGCCCGTTTCAACAGTGTATATTTCGTTTAGTCCGAGTTCTCTGAAATCGTCTGCGGAGGAAAGGTGTGCGGTAGGGGGGATGTGTCGGAGTGCGTTTGCTCCGAGGCTGTCTGATGTTATTTCGGAGTTTCCGAGCCCCGCAACGAGAAATTTTCCGCCGCACAGCATTTCCTTGAGGAGCTTCGCTGCGGCAAGCGTCAGCTGCTCATCGTTTTCGCCGCATTCTATGGTGATATACCTGCCCTTGGGCGGGTGCTCCGCCTTAGACAGAATATCGGTTACTGCGCAGCCGAAAACAGAGTATTTTTCCGAGGAAATAATATCTTTATATTCATTTTTATCAGCAATTTCACACATTAGGTCGGTTCTTTTCATAAATCCTCCAAAAAATAAAAAATAATAAAAAGGTATTGCATTTTCTGAAAATGTATGTTATAATATATCGTACTGTAAAATACTAATTATATACACATGATATTTAAAGGAGGTGCAAAATCGTGCCGAACATTAAGTCTGCAAAGAAAAGAGTTTTAATCGCAAAGGATAGAAACGCTGCAAACAAGGCTGCAAGAACACAGCTTAAAACAGCTATCAAGGCTGCAAGAGCTGAAGGTGCAACAGATGCAACTGTTGCTGCAACAGTTCAGAAGCTTGACAAGGCTGCAGGTAAGGGTCTTATTCATAAGAACAAGGCTGCTCGTCTCAAGTCCAAGCTTACAAAGAAGGCTAACGCTACTGCGTAATAAAAGCTGAAATACAAGGTATCGTAATTCGATACCTTGTTTTTTTCTTATCTCATAGTTGTTATATATAACAAATAGATTTATCAATATTTGTAATATATGCTCAACAAAGTTCGTTGACATTGACAGAGTTTTGTGATATAATTGAAAAGTGGTATACTGTAAATATATACATTTGCAGACATAGAAATCGGTGCCGCAAGGGTCCCTTAATCAGGAGGAGATATGACATCAGATATCGAGTTAATTGAATACGGTACGCCGTTCAGTTATGACCAGCGAAATAAGGAATTGTTCGTAACGCATAATGATTTTTCCTTTGTTGTCAAGGAAGATATGGAAAATCTCTGCTATTATGTGTTTACATGGATAAAGGATGAAAAGAGCATAGGCAAGGTAGTTGACTTCCTTGATGAATGCAAGGAAAAAAGACGCTATCTGTCTGATTTCAAGCTTGAAAAATATACTCTTACATGCACAATCAAAAAAGAGGCAAACACCGGCCTTAATACTGTAAATCTTAATATTTTCGTAAAAGACCTTGCTAAATGGCTTGCCGAGAATATGTATATCTCCTGCTGTTCAAAGTGCGGCGATGAGATTGATATATTCCTTGACCATGACAGGGATAAGGCTTTCCTTATCTGTAACGACTGCAAGCACGGCAGGGCAAAGGTGTTTGAGGCTCCCGGCGTTCCTGCACAGAAACCCGCAGAGTCCAAGCCTGCAAGCAGCGTTGATATATTCGACCTTTCCGACCTTATTCCGTCGGAGGGCTCTGATGACGATATTTCTTCGTCGGGCGACGAGGCAGTTCTCCCCATGTCCAAGCACGAGGACGAAAAGCCCGATATGGAACGTTTCGAGTCAGTTTCTCTTGAGGATGACATTCTTCCCGAACTGACCGAAAGCAAAACAGAAGCAGCTCCCGAGGCTCCCGCTCCCGTCATGGAAGAAAAGAAACCCGAGTTTGTTGAGGCTCCCAAAGCGACAGAGCCCGTCCCCGAGGCAGCTCCCGCTCCTAAGGATGAAATGCCTGACCTTTCCGAACTGCTTACACCTGTGAGCGAAAAGCCTGCCGAGCCCGAAGAGCACGCAGCTCCCGCACCTAAAGCGGCTCCCCGGCCCGCTATGCAGGAAATCGCTTTTGAGGAAATGCTTACGCCTGTTGAGAGCAAGCCTGCTCCTGCGGCAAAGCCCGAAAAGAGCGTGCCAAAGGCAGAAACGCTCCCCGATTTATCCGAAGTGCTCAAGCCCGTAGCTCCCGAAAAGGTTGAAGAAAAACCCGCTGCGGCTCCTGTTGCTGAAAAGCCTGCCCCTGCTGTTGCGGATGTAAAAACAGAGGCAATGGTCGCTCCCAAGGATGCGGGAACAATAACTACCAGGTCGGGAAATGTCCTCCCTGCAGGCTATTCCCCCGATAAAAAGGTTGACGAAAACGGCGCATTTTATCATCCTCTCATGACCAAGAAGAAAACAGAGGATGAAAATGATATAACAAAGCTTGTAGAAAACATGGCAGAGGAAACTGCCGCTCCCGCAGAGCCCAAATCGGGCGTCAAGGTTGAGTCAATGGTTGACAACGGCGGTCTGCACGAGGCGCTTAAATCCTATTCGGGAAGCACCAAAAACCTTGATATTATGATGGAGCGTGAGGTTGGCTACAAGAGTAAGTCCGACAACGAAATCAACAAGCTCACGCAGGCAAGCGGAAAGAACGAAGAATTCCTCAAACCCAAGAGCGTTGCGGCTACATCGAATTTTATTCTCGGATTTATCGGCACGATTATTTTCGGCCTTATTGCTTCGGCGGCGTGGATTTTCGTAGGCTTTATGCTTTATAAGGACCTTACACTTGACACTCTCGGCTACATAATGGGTATTTTCCTTTCCTTCTCGGTTGTAACAGGTTATCAGAAAATAGGAAGATATTTCGATACAAAGGGCGTTATTGTTTCGTTTATTATGGCGATAGTCTTTACGGGCGTGTCTGTTATAGGCTATACAGGCCTTGCGGTGTTTGATACTATCCGCACCCGCAGCGATGAATTCAAAAACGAAAGCATTGCGGTTTGCGAGTATATGCTTCTTGATGAGTCACAGCGCACTGACGATACGCTTCAGGCTTACTTCGGCAAGCAGTGGGGCGAAATAGGAATACTTGACGGATTTAAGTATGTTCTTTGCTACGACGACGCATACGACCATCTCAAGTCTGACGGACTTATCGAAACATGGAATTTAAAGAATGAATACGGCATTATGGACCGTTTCTATCAGGATTTAATCCTTTCGTTCGTAGTTGTTGCGATTACGTTCGTGCTTGCGGTTGCAAATGCGAAGAACTGGACTAAATCCAAAAGCTCGTAAACAGCTGAAATACGAGCCGTTTGCGGCGTATATAAAAACAAGGGTACCGAGTTATTGCTCGGTGCCCTTACTTGTTTTATGGTGCGTTTAATCCGCTGACAGCCTGTGCATGCTATGCGGGGACGGGTTATGTAAAAACTCGGGCAGATGTTTCCGCCCGAGTCTTTTGTGCTGTATAGCGTTTATTATACCATCGACGCTTCCCAGCAGTCGGGAGCCTTGAGACCCATGAGTGCCGCTACTGTGGGAGCTACATTAGCAAGGCCGTAGTTTCCGTCCTTGATGGTGTACTTTGTATCCTTGTCGTAAATGATGAAAGGAACAGGGTTGAGGGAGTGTGCAGTTCTTACCGCAACCTCGCCCTTCTTGTTCTTTTCGAGCATTTCGTCTGCGTTTCCGTGGTCAGCGGTTACGAGCATTGTAACGCCGCACTTGTCGCAAACCTTGATAAGTCTTGCAAGGCCGATATCAACGGACTCAACGCCGATGATTGTTGCCTCAAGACTGCCTGTGTGGCCGACCATATCGCCGTTGGGGAAGTTGCAGCGGATAAAGTCGTATTCGCCCGATTCGATAACTTCGATGAGGTCGTCAACGATGTCGGCGGATTTCATCCAGGGACGCTGGTCAAAGCTTACGTTGTCAGAGGGGATTTCCTTGAATGTTTCAAGTTCCTCGCTGAACTTGCCGCTCTTGTTGCCGTTCCAGAAATATGTCACATGTCCGTATTTCTGTGTTTCGGAAACAGCGTACTGCTTCTTGCCGTTTGCAACCATAAGCTCGGAAAGCGTGTTTGTGATTTCGGGGGGATTTACGAGGAAACGAGCGGGGAGCTTTAAGTCTCCGTCGTACTGGAGCATACCCGCATAGCATACGTCGGGCTTTGCGCCTCTGTCGAAATATGTGAACTCGTCGCAGTCGAATGCCATGGACATTTCGATAGCACGGTCGCCTCTGAAGTTAAAGAGGATTACGCTGTCCTTGTCAACAATTTTGCCGACAGGCTCGCCGTTTTCTGCGATAACGAAAGCGGGGAGGTCCTGGTCGATTGCGCCTGTCTCCTCACGGAGAGTATTAACTGCGTCGATTGCAGAGGCAAACTGTCTGCCTTCGCCCTTAACATGAGTTTTCCAGCCCAGCTCAACCATGCTCCAGTTAGCCTGGTATCTGTCCATAGTGACCTGCATACGTCCGCCGCCGCTTGCGATTTTGCCGTCGAAGTCAGCGCCGTTAAGCTCTGCGAGCTTGTTTTCAAGCTGTTCGATGTAGAGAGGAGCGGATGTTGCGGGAACGTCACGTCCGTCAAGAAGAATGTGAACACGAGCCTTCTTTACGCCCTCGTTCTTTGCCTGTTCAAGCATTTTGAAAAGGTGGCTGATGTTGGAGTGAACGTTGCCGTCGGATAAAAGACCCATGAAGTGAAGTGTGGAATTGTTTGTCTTGCAGTTAGCAACGATTTCCTGCCATGCCTCGGAGGCGTACATCTTGCCGCTTTCAATGGATTCGTTTACGAGCTTTGCGCCCTGTGAATAAATCTGACCGCAGCCGAGTGCATTGTGGCCTACTTCGGAGTTGCCCATATCGTCGTCGCTGGGCAGGCCTACTGCGTCGCCGTGAGCCTTGAGGCGTGCCATGGGGTAATCCTTCATCAGCATATCAAGAGTAGGGGTATTTGCGAGCGTTACTGCGTCGCCGAGACCTGTCTTGGAAAAGCCGATTCCGTCCATTACAACTAAAAGAATAGGTTTTGACATTTTTGTTTTCCTTTCAGATACATTATTTATGCGGGCGTGCGGATTAAACGCTTGCAGCCTTTACGATTTCGTTGAAGTCGGGAGCCTTGAGCGATGCACCGCCGATAAGACCGCCGTCAACGTCAGCCTTTGCGAGGAGCTCTGCTGCGTTGCCTGCGTTCATGGAGCCGCCGTACTGGATTGTTATTGCGTCAGCAACATCCTTGCTGTAAAGCTTTGCGAGAACTGCACGGATGAATGCGCATACTTCCTGAGCCTGGTCAGCTGTTGCGGTCTTGCCTGTGCCGATAGCCCATACAGGCTCGTAAGCGATGATGCAGTTCTTGAGCTCGTCTGCGGAAATGCCTGCGAAATCGAGCTTAATCTGACGGGAGATAACTTCCTCTGTGATGTTTGCTTCACGCTCTTCAAGAAGCTCGCCCACGCAAACGATAGGCTTTAAACCGGCCGCAAGAGCAGCCTTTGTTCTCTTGTTTACTGTTTCGTCGGTTTCTGCGAAGTACTGACGGCGTTCGCTGTGGCCGAGTACAACGTATTCAACGCCTACTTCCTTGAGCATATCTGCGGAAATTTCGCCTGTGAAAGCGCCGCTCTTTTCGAAGTGGCAGTTTTCTGCGCCAACCTTGATATTTGTGCCTGCTGTAAGGTTTACGGCTGTTTCAAGGTTTGTGAAAGGTACGCAGATTACAACCTCGCAGCCTGCATTTGCAACCAGCGGCTTCATTTCTTCGATGAGAGCCTTTGCTTCGGGGCGGGTCTTGTTCATTTTCCAGTTACCTGCGATAACTGCTTTTCTTAAATTCTTGTTCATAGTATTACCACCTTTATATCATTTTTTCTTTTTCTTATCTTTCTTGCCTTTGTATTTTTTCTTGCATTTGCCCATTGTGACCTGACATTCGTTTCCGCCGTTCACAAGGATATTTATGCTTTTAGGAGTCGCCGCTCTTATTACGAGGAGCAGCAGGATTATGCCCAGAACCACGGCGGCAATTTTGCCGTTTTTGGTGTTAAGAAGTTCTTTTAAATTGTTCATAGTCTATCTCCATAATACGCCAAAAAGGGCGAACTGCCGTTCGCCCTTAAAGCAGCAATTACTTATCCTGAATTACGTCGATGCCGGGGAGAACCTTGCCTTCAAGGTATTCGAGAGATGCGCCGCCGCCTGTGGAGATGTGGCTCATCTTGTCGGCAAAACCGAGCTGAACAACTGCAGCTGCGGAGTCGCCGCCGCCGATGATTGTTGTAGCGTCAGCTTCTGCAAGACCCTTTGCAACAGAGATTGTACCCTTTGCGAGGATGGGGTTTTCGAATACGCCCATAGGTCCGTTCCATACAACTGTCTTTGCAGCCTTTGCTTCTGCTGCGAAGAGTTCCATTGTCTTTGTACCGATGTCAAGACCCATCATGTCTGCGGGAATCTTGTCGGAGTCAACAACTGTAACCTCAACCTCTGCGTCGATGGGGTCGGGGAAAGACTTTGTGATTGTTGTGTCGATGGGGAGGAGGAGCTTCTTGCCGTTCTTTTCAGCCTTGGCAATCATTTCCTTGCAGTATTCAACCTTTTCGTCGTCAACGAGAGAAGTACCTACCTCGTAGCCCTTAGCCTTGAGGAATGTGTAAGCCATACCGCCGCCGATGATGAGTGTGTCGCACTTTTCGAGGAGGTTGGAGATAACGTTGAGCTTGTCTGCAACCTTTGCACCGCCGAGAATAGCAACGAAAGGACGAACGGGGTTTTCAACGGCATTGCCGAGGAATTCGATTTCCTTGTTCATGAGGTAGCCGACAGCTGTTTCCTTAACAAACTTTGTAACGCCTGCTGTGGAAGCGTGAGCACGGTGAGCGGAGCCGAAAGCGTCCATAACGAACATTTCGCCGTCAACAAGTTCAGCGAGTTCCTTTGCGAATTCTTCGCCGTTCTTTGTTTCTTCTGCGCCACGGAAACGTGTGTTTTCGAGAACTACGATTTCGCCTTCCTTCATTTCAGCAACAGCCTTCTTTGCGTTGTCGCCAACTACTGTATCATCCTTTGCGAAAATAACTTTTGTATTTACGAGCTGAGCAAGTCTTTCAGCCGCAGCCTTGAGAGAGAACTTATCCTCGGGACCGTTCTTGGGCTTGCCGAGATGCGAGCAGAGAACGATTTTAGCGCCGTTTTCAACGAGCTTGTTGATTGTGGGGAGTGCTGCAACGATTCTGTTGTCGTTTGTGATTACGCCTTCCTTCATGGGTACGTTGAAGTCAACTCTTACGAGAACCTTCTTGCCCTTTACGTTAAGGTCTTCTACATTCTTTTTGTTAAGCTTTGCCATTTTATTTCTTCCTTTCGGTTTTATTAGGCACCGCATCGCAGCACCAATTTTTACATATTATATTTTATCAGATTTTTGCAAATAATGCAATAGTTTTTTTGAATAATTGATAAAAAATTATCATAATATTTTGTGCATTTTTTCCGTGTTAAATGACACCTTGCATAAAAAGCGCCGTGTATGAAAACATCAGTTCATACACGGCGTTTCCGGCTGCACGCCGGTTATTTGAGCTCTACCGCCTTTGCGCCGTTTTCTTCGAAAATACGCTTCTTGCGCTGTAAGCGTATTTTGTCGGAAATGAGTGCGACAAATTCGGAGTTCGTGGGTTTTCCTCTTCCGTTGTGGATGGTGTAGCCGAAATAGCTGTTAAGCACGTCTACGTCGCCTCTGTCCCATGCGATTTCTATTGCGTGGCGGATAGCACGCTCAACCCGTGACGAGGTCGTTCCGTATTCCTTTGCTATTGTCGGATAAAGAAGCTTTGTGATGCTGTTTATCATCTCCCTGTCCCTGATAGCGAGCATAATCGCCGTACGGAGATAGTGGTAGCCCTTTATGTGAGCGGGAACGCCGATAAGGTGAATTGTGTCCGTTACCTCAAATTCCAGCGTATCGTCGTTCGGCTCGGCGGGAGCTTCCGCATTGCTTTCCGCCTGTTTTTTCAGCTCATTTTCGCTCACTATTTTCTTCACTCTTTTTACGAGAGCCGCATTATCAATCGGACGGAGCATGTAATCGCTTGCGCCCGCTTCCATTACCTCACGTTCAAGAGCGGGAGAGTCATATGCGGAAATAATAATCGACATCGGCAGGGAGCCTGTTGCCCTTTTCAGCTCGCACAGCACCTCTGCGGCGTCCAGCTCGGGCATTTTCGCCTCAAGTATAAGGAAGTCGGGCTGTTCGTTGATAGCGGCGTCAAGGATTGAGCGTCCGTTTTTGCTCCGTGTCATTGTGAACATGCCCTCCGATTTGAGTATGCTCGCCCAGGTTACACCTTCGTCGGGTCTGTCGTTGCCGATAATCAGTTTTGTTTTTTCGTTCATTTTTAATATCCTTTCCGAATGGGCATTACGTCATTTTATGCGGTAATACTGCATCTGTTTGTTTATTGTAAGTATATTGTAGCATAATTGACAACGGATTTCAATAGAAAATTAGCAAAATATACATAGTTTCATTCTTTGCTTGCAAAATTCGTTTTCTGATAAAATCGGGAAATAATTTCAAAAAACAGCTTTATAATCGCTAAAATCGGCATTTTTATCCAATGTTGTATTTTGTAATATTTTGTCGAATAATGTCGAATAATTAAATGTGCCGTCGAACGAAACTTGGCACGGATGTGTTTTTGAGTATGAAAAAGGGCAGAAAAGAAAAAGTCCCGCCCTGCTGCACGCAGTGCGGAACTTTTAATGTGTTTTGCTATGTGCTACGCCTGTAAATCGCAGCCGTTGTCGTCGAACGTGCGTTCGAAAATGCCTGTAAGCGCCTCCTCGGAAAGCAGACCTCTGTCGAAATCTTCGATTGTCCTTACGGCGATGTCAACTGCCTCGCTGAAACGCCTGTCAAGCTCACGGCATGGAGTTCTGCACTCGGGATTGGGCGTAAAATTGACAAAAAGACCCTTCAGCTCGTTGTACTTTCCAATCAGCTTGAACGCCGACGTGACAGCGCCTCGCTTTACTTTGCTTTCCGTGACGAAAAAGTCGCAGTACCGTTTCATCGAGGCGATAGCCCTGCGGATTTTTTTCGGAGAGAGTATGCCCCAGTGTTTTGCGATAACCCTTGCGTTTTCATCCGTCGGGCAAAGGTGTTTTGTTACTTTTGTGCGGAGCGGGTTGCGCTTATCCCTTGTCAGCAGAAATCTGTCATATTCGACTTCTATTTCGATATGTCTTGCCGACATTTTTTCCGTACAGCGGGCGATATAGCTGTGCACGGCGGTATCGAGCACGAAATGCGTTATAAATCCGTAGATATACGCACGGTGCCGCTCGCTCTGTCTGTACTTCTTTATTATTTTTTTCGCCTTGCCGAAAAACTCCTTTGCGGGTTTTTTATGCAGGTCGTAGCCGATTTTGGATATACCCTTGGTATTGAGCGGCTGATAGTAAAAAAGTATATCGGGACCGTGAGCGCCTATGTCGTAAAGCTGAATATGCCGTTCTATCACGCCCTTTGCAGGCTCGGAAAGTCTGTCAAGAACAAGATGTGCGAACTTGTAATGTGCGTATGTTGAAGCCATAATGCCTCCGTTTATTCAAATTTGAACGACTTGAAGTCGAACTTGCTGCCGGGCAGGAAAACAAAGCTTATGTCTGTCGTGCCGCTGATTTTTTCGAGCGTAAATTCACGCTCGGTATAAGTATCCGAATAAGCAAATTCGAGGAGCTGTGTTGTCTGCGAGCCGTCCTGCGCCGTACAGCGGAGCTGGATTGTATTGTTGTCGTTCGGAGTTTTTCCGCAGATTGTGATTTTTGTCACGCCGTCGCCGAAATCCATATCGGAAAATTCGATAAGCACGTTGTTTCCGATGTTTTCGATACAGTCGCCGTTTACAGTGTATTCGTCGCCGTACAGACCATCGTTTTCAGCGGGCGAAAGGAGCTCAAACGCCTTGTTGAGCTTTACGAACTCAAAACCGCCGAAAATGCATTTTGTCGATATGACGAAGCATATCGTCTGAATGCCTCGGATACGCTCGGGGAGAGTGAAATCTGCGGGGTCGAAGCCGTCCCAGCGGCCGTTTGGCATAAATTCCGCAGTATACAGCTTTTTCGCTCCGTTTTCGTCGGGATTTCCGAGCCACACCTCAACGGGAACAGGGTCGCTGCCTGCGTTGCCGATGTGCAGGCGGAGAATATCGCTGCCGTATGAGCCGAAATCAACGTTTGTAAATCCGATGACCGTGCGGCTCTGAATGCCGCTGACAGCGCCTTTTTCAACAACGTTGAGCACCTTGTCGGAAACGGTGTAAAGGCTTGCGGAGATGAATGAATAAGGCGAGGAAACAGTTTCGCCGAGACCTGTTATTTCAAATTCCAGCTCGGAGATAATCTGCGGAGCAATTCCGCCGTTTGCGCACATCGCACGCAGACGGAAACGTCCGTCGCCCTTTGCGGTTACAACTGCGCCGCCGCTGTCGCCGCTCGCCTCCGCACAGCCGATTTCAACGCCGCTTTCAAGCACGCATTTCCACACAATATCCTTGTACGAAGCATTTTCGGGAAGAAGCACAGCCTTTACCTCGGCAGTTTTATTATTCTCGTCAAGCTTTGTTTTATTAGCTGTAAGCTCAATTTTTCTTAGCGGGATTTCGGAAACTTTCGGCTGAATGTAAGCGGGATATGCTTTTTCCGACACAACCGATACACCCTCGGGTATCTCGCATTTTTCCGCAGTCAGCGTTACGCTTGCCGTTTCAAGACCTTCGGAGGAAACTGTAACGGTTATATCCCCGCTTTCGAGCGTTGCCTGCACCATTGCGAGCAACTTGCCTCCGAAAAGACGTCTGTTTGTGCCTTTATAGCTGTCGTAGTCGGTGCTGTCGCCGTTGTCGAGTCCGACAAGTCTGCCGCAGCCCGAAACGTCTACATTCACACGGCTGCGTGCGTTTGCAACAGGCTCGCCGTTCTTGTCGCACACCGAAATACACAGGAATGCAATATCCCTGCCGTCAGCTTTTATCACGCTGTTTTCGGGAGTAATAACAATTTTATCGGGGTCGCCGAAGGAGGAAATGCGTTCCTCTGCGGCAACCGTGCCGTCGGGGCTGTACGCCCTCGCAACAAGCTCGCCCTTTGCGTATTTCAGTTTCCAGCTGCCGTGCAGAACGAGGTCCTTGTCCATATTTATATGCTGTTTCCCGAGGGATTTTCCGTTGAAGAAAAGCTCAACGTCGCTGACATTGGAGTAGGTGAACACGCTTATCTCCTCGCCCTCGTTCCAGTCCCAGTAGGGGAGTATGTGAATAAACGGCTCCTTTGTCCACGCCGCCTTATACATATAGTATGAATCCTTGGGGAAACCTGCGGTGTCGATTATTCCGAAATATGAGTTCTTTGTGCTGTATGGCGTGGGCTCGCCGATGTAGTCGAAGCCTGTCCATATGAACTGTCCGCCGCAGTATTCACGGTCACGGTCCATTGTCCATGCACTCTCGCTGTCACGTCCCCAGCCGACTACGCTGTTGCCGTAATCCGAGCATTGTAAGTCGTCGTGAGTAAGGATTTTTGCGGATGCAGGGAAATGGTACACGCCTCTTGAACGCACGGTTGACGCCGTTTCGCTGCCGTATATGAACCAGTCGGGATGTTTTTCGTGATGGCCGTCGTAGAGCGTTTCCGCATAGTTATAGCCTGCAAGCTTCAGGTAGTCGGCAACACTCTGTGCGTTTTCCCACGACATGAAATTCGAGCCTATCGTACACACCGCATTTTCACACGGGTCATGCTCCAGAACTGCCTCCTTCAGCATTTTTGCAACCTCAAGGCCTCTCGGACTTTTGTGCGTGTCATAGATTTCGTTGCCGATGCTCCACATTATAACGCATGGCGAATTACGGTCACGGCGTACCCATGCCGCAACGTCTTTTTTGTACCATTCGGGGAAGAAACGAGCGTAGTCGTTTTCGTTTTTCGGCAGCTCCCACATGTCAAATCCCTCGGAATTGATAAGCAATCCCATTTCCTCCGAAAGCTCTATAAGCTCCCGTGCGGGCATGTTGTGAGATGTGCGGACTGCGTTTACGCCAAAGCTTTTCAGTATTTCGAGCTGTCTTTTCAGAGCGGATTTGTTCATAGCCGCACCGAGTGCGCCGAGGTCGTGGTGCATGCATACTCCGTGCAGCTTTGTCTGCACTCCGTTAAGCAGAAATCCCTTGTCGGGAGAAAAATCAAGCGTGCGGAAACCAAAACGTATTTCCGCCGTATCGGTAACTTTTCCGTCCGAAACAGCTTCGACAGCGAGCGTGTAGAGAGCGGGATTTTCCGTATCCCAGAGCTTTGGCTCGGAAACGAATGCTTTGCCGTCGGTAAATACAGCTTCGGGGATTTCCTTGATGGAATATCTCACTTCGCACGGAACGCTTGTTTCCGCTGTAACCGTAACCGACCAGCCGTTTTCCTCCCTGCGTTGAACGATGTATACGCCGTCCTCGGTAAGATGTGTTTTGTCTGCGGAGCGGAGCCATACGTTTCTGTAAATACCTGCGCCCGAGTACCAGCGGGTGTTCGGTGCCTCATGGCACACTCTTACCAGTAGTTCATTTGTACCCTCGTGCACATATCCGCTTATGTCGAATCCGAACGTTGAATATCCGTATTTCCAGTCGCCGACGTGCTTTCCGTTCACGAAAACGGAGGAGTTCATATAAACGCCGTCGAATATAACGGACAGCACGCTTTCAAGGTCGTCGGAATCAAGCGCAAAGCGTTTTCTGTACCAGCCTTCTCCCGTTTCGTACAAGTGGCGTGTGTCGCCGATAAGCCAGTCGTGAGGTATTTCGACATTATACCATTCAAGGCTGTCGTTTATGTTTTCGGGGACGGTTCCTATATTCCGGAGAGTGAACTGCCAGCCGTCGTTGAAGAGATGTTTTCCGTGCTTTATCATAAAATTATTCCTTTACTCTGTTGTGTTGTTTTTGTCGAACAGCTTGATTTTGACAAATCTGTACGGGTCTATCACGATTATTTTCAAGCCCTGTTTTTGCGCATATTTAAGCGTATTTGACGTGCCGCCCGCCTGTCCGTCGTATACCGCCAGCAGTACCGAGGCGGTGTCTGCGAGATAGCGGTTGCGCCTGAACATACAGCCCTTGTCGTATGCGGAATTGGTGACGTACAGCGAGCCGTCGCAGTTTTCGAGGATTCTGCGGTGCCGTTCCTTGTTAAAATCGTTCCACTTGTCGGACTGCCCGTGACAGGGCATTACCGCAAACAGCGATATATCGGGATATTTTTCTTTCAGCTCTATTACGATTTCTGCGCACAGCATGTCGCTCCCCATTGCCATACCCGTCTGAAAATACCGCATACCCGACAGGTACAGCTGTTCAATTTCCCTTGTCAGCGCATTTTTCAGAAATATGTAATCCTTATGGGTGAAATCGTCGCCGAAGCTTAATTTGTGCGGTCTGTAACCTGTAAAAGAGCAGGTTTTGCTTCTGTCGCTGTCAGAATACAAGTTCAATTTCATCACCTGCTTTTGTTTCACGCACGGACATCGTTCCGTTTGTTTTAAGCTTTAACGCTCCGCCGAGCGAGGAGTAAATACGGAGCTTTTTGACTGTGCTCTTTTCCCATTCGCAGTCGTACACAAAACCGTTTCTACCGCATAAGCCCCTGAAGCTGCCGCTGCTCCAGCAGTCGGGAAGAGCGGGGAGAATTTCGGTGTATCCCTCGTGGCTCTGTATAAGCATTTCGGCTATACCCGCACTGCCGCCGAAATTGCCGTCAAGCTGGAACGGCGGATGAAAGTCGAAAAGATTATGGAACGTACAGCCCGAAATCAGACCTCTTAAAATGCTGTGCGCACGGTTTCCGTCCTTCACTCTCGCCCACAGGCACAGCTTGTACGCTCTCGCCCAGCCCGTCGATTCGTCGCCTCTGTCGTTGAGCGTATTTATCGCCGCCTCCATAAGCTCGGGGCGTGCGTGGTTTATCTGCTTTCCGGGGTACAGCGCCAGCAGGTGTGATATGTGGCGGTGATTGGGCTGCGTTTTTGAATGGTCGAAATCGGGGTCATCCTCCTCAAACCATTCCTTCAGCAGACCGTTTCTGTTCACACCGAACGGCTTTAACTGCGGAATGACAGCGGATATTTCCTCTCGGAGTTTTTCGTCCGTTCCGAGTATCTCCGAAGCTTTTACAAAGTCGATGAACAGCTGTTCTATAAGGCACTGCTCGTATGTGTTGCCGACGGTTACGGGACCGTGCTCGGGGGAGTAGGTCGGCGTAGAAACGAGGCGTTCCTGTTTGTCGTTGTATATCAGCCACTGCTTGTAGAACACGGCGCTTTCCCGCATAATCGGATATATTTTTTCGGCAAGGTATTCCTTATCGCCCGTAAATTCGTAGTATTCCCATATGTTCTGCATAAGCCACGCAACCGCCGCCGTTGACCACCCCCAGTAGAAATCCCAGCCGGGAGCTGTCCAGCCGAACGGAGTGCTCTGCGTGTGCGCAATCCAGCCGTTTTCGGGGTTTTCCGCAGTACTTTCTATTCCGTAGTAGTCCTTTGCGGTGATACGTCCTGCGGGGCGCATTTTGTCCAGATATTCGACGAGGGTATGCGCTGTATCGGCGAGATTTGTGCTGTACGCACCCCAGTAATTCATCTGTAAATTCACGTTTATATGGTAGTCGCAGCACCACGGCGGACAGTTGCTTTCGTTCCATACGCCCTGGAGATTTGCGGGCAGTGAGCCGTCACGGGACGAGGAAATAAGCATATATCTGCCGAACTGGAAGTAAAGCATTTCGAGCTGTGACATGGCTTTTTTATCGCCCGAACGGTATTTTTCGAAAAGCGTGTCAATATCGGGAATATCGCCGCATTCGCCGTTAAAGCTTATCGCCGCACGGTCGTACAGCTTTTTGTAGTCGGCAAGGTGCTCGGCGTACAGCTCGTCAAAACTGTACTGCTCGGCGGCTGTAATTATTTTTTGCACGGTTTCAAATGGGTCTGTGCCGTTTCTGTAAACGGGGTAGTTGTCGCAGTAGTCGGTTGCGGCGGAGAACAATACGGTTACATCGTTTGCTTTTTCAACAGCTATTTTTCCGCCCTCGGAGCTCACGCTCCCGCTCTTGCATGCAACTCTGAACATACCGCAGTATTTCAGACCGTTATCCTCAAGCGCACCCTTGTATACGAGAGTGTTTCCCTCTGCGTAAATTTCCGCTCCGCTCTGCGTATTATCAAGCGTCATTGTGAACGAAACGCTGTCGGGTGCGTCGCAGGCAAACGAAAAAGCTATTACATTTTTCGGATACGATGCGAATGCCTTTCTTGTGTATTTTTTGCCGCTTACAGTGTATTCGCAGCCCCACAGAGAGTTGTCAAGATCGAGCGCACGGCTGTAATTTTCGGGAGCTCCGTCGTTAGCCTCGGAAAATTCGATAATCAGGTCGCCGAGGAGCTGATATGCTCCGTAGCCGTCCGTTTCGCCCGTCAGCTTGTCGAGCATTCCGACTGCGGCGTCGTAATCGCCTTCGTAAAGCTTTTTCTGCACCTCTTTTACATACTTCACGCTGTCGGGTTTGTTGCCGCCACGGTAATTCGGACGGTATTTTTCGGACGGTCCGCCTGTCCACAGCGTTTTTTCATTGAGAACTACACGTTCTCTTTTTATTCCTCCGAACATACTTGCTCCGAGGTATCCGTTTCCTATCGGCTGGCAGTTCTGCTCCCAGCAGGAAATATCTCCCTCCGAGCGGAATAATATTACATTGTTGATTGTGTTCATAAAAAATGCCCCTTTGTATGTGTAATCAAATTATACAATTCCATTTTATATTGTAGCTTATTTTTGTGCAAATGTCAACGAGGTTGCGGATTTTTATTGACAATAACATCAAATACATTTATAATGTAAAGTGTATGCGAATAGCCTCACCGACCACGAGGAGTACAGATGAAATGATTGTTGATATTGCCGCTATCGAACTTGGAACGGGAATGAAATACGACGGAGACGCCTTTTGTTTTACGGGTGTTTTTTCGGGTTACGTTTTCGTGCTTTCTATTGACGG
This sequence comes from Ruminiclostridium sp., assembly GCA_045579125.1. GTDB lineage: Bacteria > Bacillota > Clostridia > Oscillospirales > Ruminococcaceae > Ruminiclostridium_E. Next base: position 14,486 of record JAZNLN010000185.1, on the reverse strand, counting down.
AGAAAAGCGGCGCTACAAGCTTGACACATGGGTTTCCGACGGTGCGGGTGCAGACGCATTCCTAAAGGATTTTTCCGAAAAGGAACTGTGTCCGATAAGCTGTTTTTCCTGCGTTGGAAACACTGTTTCGGCAGAGTTTGACGAAACGGATGATGTAAGGAACGACTGTGAGGAGATAGCGTCCTTTCTTCATCTTTTTTCTGCATTTCTCTCCGCAAACGGATACAGACCCTGCTGCCGTGACTGCGGCGGGGGAAAAGAGCTTTCGCTGGTAAAGCACGGCGGCACGCTTGTCCGTGTCTGCGCATGCTGTCTGCCTGCGTACAGAGAGGAGATTGTACCCGAGGCAGGCTATGTTGCCGATGAAACGCTGGAGCGTGACGAGTACGGCTATATTTCGCCGAGAAAAACGGACGTTGATTTTACGGCGCAGCAGCACGGCATATTTGAAATGCAGCGTGAGTTGGAAAAAGGCTCAAATATCCTGTTCGGGATAATGGGAACGCTTGCGGGAGCGCTTGCTGCGGCGGGTGTCTGGATTTTTCTCGGACAGATGAGATTTCTGCCTGTCGTGCCTCCGCTGGTTCTTGCTTTCCTTTGTGTTTACGCATACAGATTCAGTGCGGGCGTGCTGGATACGAGAGGCGTAGTCGTGTGTGCGGCGGCTGTACTTGCAACGGTACCTGCGGCGGAGCTTTGTTCGGATATGCTGTATGTGTGGACGGAGCTTGACAACTGCGGCGGCGTATTATCGCTCACGCTTGTGTGCGAATGGCTTTCGCAGTATTTCTCAACGGAGCTTTTCGGAAACGGCTTTTCGATGAATCTCTTTGTCGGATACATAATTGCCGCAGTTGCGTTTGTGTTCTGCGTGAAAATGAATTATATGAAAATAAAGGTAAAAATATGAGAGAAAATCTTAATATATGTTTGCTTAACGACTCGTTCCCGCCGCTTATCGACGGCGTTGCGAATACGGTCGTAAATTATGCGAATATAATAAACGGCGTACTTGGCGGTCGTGCCTCGGTTGCTACGCCGAAATATCCGGGAGCCGACGACAGCGTGTTCGATTTTCCTGTTGTCCGCTATCCGAGTCTTGCTACGGAAAAAATGCTCGGTTATCGTGCGGGCAATCCGTTTATGCAAAAGCCTATCGAGCTGCTTTCGCCGAGACAGTTTGACATTATACACACTCACTGTCCGTTTGCCTCGGGAGTGCTCGCACGCACTCTGCGTGAGGTTGCAAAGGCACCGCTTGTTTTTACATATCACACAAAGTTTGATATAGACATAAAAAAGGTAGTAGATTCGGAGTTTCTGCAAAAGACTATAACGAAGTTCCTGCTAAGCAATATTTCCGCCTGTGACGAGGTGTGGACTGTCAGCAACGGTGCGGCGGACAGCCTGCGAAATCTCGGCTACGAGGGCGAATGCGTGATAATGGAAAACGGCGTTGATTTCAGCCGTGGCTATGCCGATAAGGCGAGAGTTGCCGAGCTTAAAAAGCAGTACGGCATTGCCGAGGATATGCCTGTTTTCATATTCGTCGGCAGAATGATGTGGTACAAGAATATCCGTCTTATTATTGAATCCCTTGCCCGTGTGCGTCAGAGGGGCGTTGATTACAGGATGATTTTTGTCGGCAAGGGCACCGACACCGAGGAAATAAAAGCATTTGCCGAAAAAGAAGGCATTGCCGACATATGTATTTTTGCGGGCGCAATTTACGACAGAGAAGAACTCCGTGCATATTACAACATGGGCGATTTGTTCGTGTTCCCGTCAACATACGACACAAACGGAATCGTAGTCCGTGAGGCGGCGGCATGCGGTGTTCCGAGCCTGCTTATAAAGGACAGCTGTGCGGCGGAGGGCATAACAAACTATTCGACGGGAATAATCGTCGAGGAGGACGCAGACGCCATTGCGGCGGAGCTTGTGTATGCGGCGGCACATCGTGAGGAGTTGAAGAAAATCGGCGAAAATGCGATGAATACGATATATATTTCGTGGGAGGATTCGGTGCGCCGTGCCTACGAAAGATATTATACAATCATTGATAATAAGCGTTCGGCGCAGATAATGGGCTACAAGCCGCCTGTCGAGCTGTTCACGGTTATAGGCGACATCAGCGAGGCACTGCTGAAAATGCACGATACTACAACGGCGGTGAAATACAAATCCCGCAAGATAGTTTTAAAGGTAGGCGTAAAATCGAGACGTGTCACACGCAGGGTCAAGATAAGCTCAAAATATATCGCACGGAACGTCAAGCGCAAATCAAAGGCGGTTACAAGAACGGTTGCGGGCGGGATAGTAAAGCTTGCCACGAAAAAGGACGACTCGGACAAATCGGAATAAAACCCGATAATCCGTATCGGACGCATATAAAAAACTTTCGCAGAGTCGGAAACGGCCCTGCGATTTTTTTGATATAATCTGTATCTGAATGAAAAGAAATTATCTCCCCGTTCTGAACGCCTCCGCAGGCGGCATCCGTGCGGCTTTCAGCGATGGATAGACGCCGAATGCGATACCTGTAACAACAGCGGCGGCGAAGGCGATTATTACCATTCCCGTATCAATCGACGGCGACACGCCGAACGCCGCACACCCCACCGCAGTGAACAGAAATCCGCACACCATTCCCATAACCGCTCCGAAAACAGAAATAACAATACTTTCCGCAAGGAATTCCATGCATATCGTGCTGCTTTTTGCGCCGATAGCTTTTTTTATGCCGATTTCCGCCGTCCGCTCGCTCACGCTGACCAGCATTGACGTCATAACCGTTATTCCCGAGATTACGAGCGATATTCCCGCAATAAGCGAAAGCACAATCTTGACCGTAGACAACACTCCTTTAAGCTGCTCCTTCTGTCCGAGCAGGTTGGCGACGACAATTCCGTCCTCGTTTCTTGTTCGGCGTATAGCTGATTCGATGTTCAGCGAAACCGTTTCGCCGTCGGTGCTGTCTATGAGTGCGGCGATGCTGTCGTACCCGCTGCGGCCCATAAGTTTCTGTGCGGCGGTGTAGGGGATGTATACGAAATCGGGAATGATGCCCGAAAACGAGCTTTGGAGAGCGTTTATTCCCGACCGTGCCACTCCGACTACTCTGAACGTTTCGTACGAGCCTCCGAGCTTTATTTTTACATTTTTGCCCACTATGTTGCCTCGTCCGTACACCCTTTCGGCAATGCTTTCGTCGATTACGCAGACCCTCGCTGCCGACTGCACGTCGGCGCTGCTTATCAGTCTGCCGTAAGCGGGAGTAAGGGAAATTATATCCTTGGCGTTCTTGTCGACGCCCCACACGATACATTTTACATTCGTATCAATCAGCACTGTATCCGTCCAGGTTGACATCAGAGGCATAGCCTTCGAAACGCCGTACACGGAAGAAATCGTCTGTATATCCTCGTCGCCGAGACGGACGTTCTGCGATTCGTCGTCGGGCTGAATCATGACCGAATTTATCCCCATGCTGTCCATAGCGCTGTATATCATCTGCGACCCGGTTTCCCCGAGCGACGAAATAAGAACGACTGCGAACACGCCGACCGCAATTCCCGCCGCTGTCAGCATGTTTCTTGCACCGCTCCGACGAATGCTTTTTACCGCATTAAGCACAGCCGTCATATCACTTTTCCTCCGAGCCTGCCCGTGCCACGGAAACGAGAGCGTTCTCCGTCACCTTTTCGGGCTCGCTTATAATTTCGGCGTCCGCAGGCAGCTCCGAAACAATTTCTGCGCCGTAGGGGAGCTCTGCACCCGTTTCGATGTTCTGTCTTTTTACGGTGCTGTTTTCTCCGACGATGTAGATAAATTCGCCGTGCTCGTCCTGTCTGATTGCGCTGTACGGAAGAATGTGCACGGTGCGGCTTTCGGCTGTGTTTATTCTTGCGGTTGCCGTGTAGCCCGATTTCAGACCGTCGTCGGGGTTACTTATTTTAAGCTTTACGTCAACCACGGTTTCAACACCTGCGGCGCCTGCCTGCTGTCTGGCTGACCCGCCGATTTCCGTCACCTCTGCGGCATACTTCCCGCTGCCTATTGCCGCACCGCTGACAGAGGCGTACTGTCCGATTTTTATATAAGGTATATCTGCCTCGTTCACAGGGGAAATCACATACCAGCTGTCGCTTTCTTCCGATATTATTCCGCTCACGCTTACGCTTTCGCAGTACTCCTCCGCAGTCAGCCTTACCGTCGAAACGGTCGGAACTGCTGACTCCATTGCATTCGGCATTGCGATATACCCGCAAATTCCGAATGCCAGCAGGAGAATAATCAGCGACGTTTTATAAATTCTGCCTTTCAAAATAAACCCTCCTTATGAGCTTGTTACCAATATTTTGAACAGAAAACCGTTCGATATAACCGAATAAATAAAAAATTATTCTGCAAAATACTATCGGACGAAAAAACAAAACTCAGAAGGGGGAATATTATGAATATGATAAACTGCGGCGAAAGGTGCCTGCATCAGAAAAACGGTTACTGCATGCTTGACGGAAGGGCGAAAATTTCTGATTCCGCAGGCTCGGGCTGCTGTTATTTCCGACGTGAGGAAACGGATAAAAAGGCGGTTTCGGAGGTGACGTCGGAGAATGATAAGGGCTGAAAATCTGACAAAGCTGTATAGCGTCGGCGGGGAGGTGTGCGCTCTCGGCGGCGTCAGTTTTGAGATAGCGAGGGGAGAATTTGTCGCCGTAACAGGCGCCAGCGGCTCGGGTAAAAGCACTCTTATGAACATACTCGGCTGCCTTGACACGCCGAGCGGAGGGAGGCTGCTTATAGATGGCGAGGACGTGTCGACGCTTTCGGGCAGGCGGCTTTCGGACATCAGAAATAAGAAAATAGGCTTTATTTTTCAGAGCTTTAATCTTGTGAAAACTCTTACTGCCGCCGAGAATGTCGCTCTACCTCTGGCATATCGTGGCATTTCCCGAAACGAACGCAGGCAAATCGCAGAAAAAGCGCTCGCCGCAGTAGGACTTTCCATGCGCTCCGAGCACAAGCCCGCCCAGCTTTCGGGCGGCCAGCAGCAGAGGGTTGCGGTTGCCCGTGCAATTGCCGCCGACACGCCGATTATCCTTGCCGACGAGCCCTGCGGAAATCTTGACAGCAGAGCGGGTGCGGCTGTTATGGGCATGCTTGAGGAGCAGCACAAAAGAGGGAAAACCATTCTCCTTATAACGCACGACGAAAAAGCGGCGCACGCCGCAGACCGCATAATTCGTATAAGCGACGGAAAAATCGCTTGAATCATTAGTCAACGGCGTGCGCCGTACAGATATTTTCAGCTCCGTGGTTTTAAAACTATGGGGCTGTTTTTTTACAGAAACAACTCCATGTCGATACATTCCCATACGCCGACAGGCATTTCGCAGTCACGTCTGCTGTACTCTTTAAAGCCGACTGCCTCGTAGCAGTGCCGTGCGCTGTCATTGCCGACGAACACGCCCAGGTCAATTCTTTTTGCTCCGAGCTTTTCCTTTACATGCTCAATGCCGAGCCGCAGCATTTTCTTTCCGTTGCCCTTGCCTCTCAAATCGGGATTGAGAATAACAAACCCGAATCTGACGGAGGAATTGTCCTCGCTCGGGTAGCGGATTATGAAATGTCCGATTGGGTTTCCGCCGTCATCTGCTGCTACGAGAGGGAAAAATCTTTTCGAGGCAATCTGCGGCGCATAGTTGTCGTTGATGTCGTTTTCGGAAAGGGGATATTTGTTGAATCTGTCCGCCGACCATTTATACAGTTCTTCCTCGCTCCTTATCCACTTGCAGATAACCGCCGAATCTTCCTTTTTGTATTCCCGAAGTATCATATTTACCGCCTCCGTTTTTCAGACTATATCCACCATTCGGGAGTTAGCCCGCCGAGCGTTATTGTTTTTCCGCTTTCGTAATCGAGCATGATTTCCACGTCCTTGTACTTTTCGGGCATAAGTTGTACCATAAGCTCACGGCACGCTCCGCACGGAGCTCCTGTTTTTCCGTTGGGCATTATCGCAAGCACCTTTCGGATTTCGTTTTCTCCGTTTGTTATCATGCTGAAAATTGCGTTTCTTTCGGCGCATATTCCGAGAGTCGAGCAGGTGTCTATACATACTCCCGTATAAATCTTTCCCGAAGCGGAAAGCACCGCCGCCGCAACACCGCCGGCTTCGATATAATCCGATATTTTTCGTCCGTTCTGTACTTTCAGTGCCGCCTCGTAAAGCGACTGCCATGTGTTATTCATATTTGATTTCCTTTATTTGTTTATTTCTTGCTGTAAAGAATCAGCTCCGGATTTTCCTTTTTCTTTGGATTTATGCCGTTATCTGCTGTCGCCGGAGATTTTTTTAAAATGTCAAGACCTGCGTCCGACAGCTGAAAGGAATCCTCCTGCTTTTCTTTTTTGCGTGCCTCCGTAAATTCGGCCGCAGCCTTGGCGTCGCCTTTGGGTATATTCACGGCGTCCGTTCTGTTCTTTTCAATCAGCTCTTTCGCAGTAGGCTGACTTGTGAGATAATCCAGCTCCGCCCTGGAAATATTTTTAAGTATTTTCATGATGTTTTCTCCTTTGACATATGTGCTGTAAGGTTGTTTTTCCTCCGCATGGATAAAGTGCGAAGCATCACATTCCTGCTGTGATGAGGCGCCTGACGCTACATTCAGCCAAGGTCAGGCTCGCCGCAGAGGGAAATGCTTTCCGCCGCTTTTCCTTCGGTTTCGAAGATAATTATTTCGTTTTCTCCGATTTTAAGGAGCGGAGCGGGAATGTAAAGACGTTTCTGCGGTCCTATATCCCAGAAACGACCGAGATTGAAACCGTTTATAAATGCACAGCCCTTTCCGAAACCGTCGGTGTCAAGGAATGTGTCGCCGGGCTCGCTGACGTTGAATGTAAATCTGTAAAACGCAGGCTCGCCCTCGGCACAGTTGCCGCTGAAATCTATCTTTTCAAGCTGTTTTTCGTCAAGCGGGAGAGAATAAATCTCGTAGCCGTACTGTCTGTGGTCGTTGATTTTTACGCCGCCCGATATTCCTTTGCGTTGGTTTTCAAGGCCTGTTCCGAAGTTTTCTCTGCCGATGTTTTCGCACAGTAAATCGACCGTGCCGCCGCTTTTTCTTCCGTCAAATTCAGCCTTTTCGGATATATTTCCGCCGAAGAATGTGTGCAGGAACTCGCCGTTGTGATATGCCTGCACCCTGTCTGCCGCTCCCTCAAGTCGTATCTCCTTTACTGTTTCGTTAGCTCTGACATCGGTTCGGTAAAGTATGTAGCCGCAGTTCTGACCGATTTCCTCCATAGTGAGCGGGTAGGGGGATTTTATAGGAGCGCTGATTTTGCCGAGAACGCTGAACAGACCGGCTTTTCCCGAGCAGGCTGTTTCGCCGTAGGAAATCCGCTTTATTTCGGTCGTAAGCGGTACCTCACGGACAGGAATATATTTCGATATTATCTCTCTGAAAAGCTCATATTTAGGCGTAATGCGGCCGTCCTCCGTGAGCGGGGCGTCGTAATCGTAAGACGTGACGTCGGCAGTTTCCTTTCCGCTGTTGCGGCCTGCTGTAAACCCAAAATTCGTACCGCCCTCAAACATGTAGAAATTCACGCTGCCTCTTTTCAGCAGTTCATCAAGCTCCTCGCCTGCTTTTTCGGGAGCTGTAACATGATGCTCCTCGCCCCATGCGTCAAACCAGCCGTTCCAGAATTCCATGCACATAAGCGGTTTATCATCTCCGATAAACTTTCTCATCTGACCGAACTGCCATTCTGCCGCAGAGCCGAAATTACCCGTAGGGAGAGCGCCGTCTACAAGCCCCGATTTAAAGACAGGCTCATTCCACGGTCCGTCGGACGTGACAAACGGAACAGTCACGCCCAGCTCTCGCATCGTATCACGCAGAAATTCAAGATACGCCCTGTCGTTGCCGTAATATCCGTACTCGTTTTCTATCTGAAAGAGAATTATTCTGCCGCCGTTGTCAATCTGATACGGCACGAGCTTAGGTATAAGCACGCTGTAATATTCCTTTACCGCACGCAGATACGGCTCATAACTGCACCGAAGTTTCATTCCCTTATCCTCAAGCAGCCATGCGGGAAGTCCGCCGAAATCCCACTCCGAGCAGATGTACGGCGACGGACGGATTATGATATACAGTCCAAGGCTTTGCGCAAGCTCGATAAAGCGGCATATATCGTGCATGCCGTCCCACAGGAATTTGCCCCTCCGAGGCTCGTGGAAGTTCCAGGGGATATACGTTTCGACCGTATTACAGCCCATGTTCACAAGCTTTTCAAGTCTGTCCTGCCAATATTCGGGAACTGTGCGGAAATAGTGGAACGAGCCCGAAACTATTTTGAACGGCTTTCCGTCAAGGTAAAAATCGTCTTTGATTTCAAACATAATCGGCTCCTTATAAAGTCAGCTGTTATTTTTCTGTATATTTGCAAACAGCTCCCGAGTAATTCGGGAGCCGTCTTTATATATGCAATTACTTAACGAAAGGATTTTCGCTCTTGTAAAGCATGTTCTTGGGCTGGTTAAAGCCGATGTTCTCTACGCCGAGATAACGGAATATCTCAAAAATTGCCTTGCCTGCGTGACCGAATGCAACTGCGCCGTGGTGCGGGAAATTTCCCTCGATAAGAACGTGACGGTAGAATCTGCCCATTTCGGGGATTGCGAAAATACCGATTGCGCCGAACGAGCGTGTAGCGACAGGAAGTACCTCGCCCTGTGCGATGTATGCGCTGAGCTGTGCGTCTGCCGTGCTCTGGAGGCGGAAGAATGTGATGTCTCCGGGGATAATGTCGCCTTCAAGCGTACCCTGTGTAACTTCCTCGGGAAGGCTTCTCGCCATAATCATCTGATACTTCATAGAGCATGCGTTCAGCTTCTTGGAGGTTGTATTGCCGCAGTGGAAGCCCATGAATGTATCCTGATGTGTGTAGTCGAACTTGCCCTTGATGGACTCATTATACATATCTGCGGGAACTGTGTTGTTGATGTCGAGGAGAGTAACTGCGTCCTCTGTTACGCATGTGCCGATAAATTCGCTGAGAGCACCGTAGATGTCAACCTCGCAGGAAACGGGGATGCCTCTGCCTGTAAGGCGGCTGTTTACATAGCAGGGAACGAAACCGAACTGCGTCTGGAATGCAGGCCAGCACTTGCCCGCAATGGCAACATACTTTCTGTAACCTCTGTGCTCCTCAATCCAGTCAAGGAGAGTAAGCTCGTACTGTGCAAGCTTGGGAAGAATTGTCGGCTTGAGGTTGCCCTCGCCGAGTTCTTTTTCCATATCTGCAACAACCTCGGGAATGCGGGGGTCATTGTCGTGCTTTTTGAATGCTTCGAAAAGGTCAAGCTCGGAGTTTTCTTCAATTTCAACGCCGAGATTGTAAAGCTGCTTGATAGGTGCGTTGCATGCAAGGAAGTTGAGAGGGCGGGGACCGAAGCTTATAATCTTCAGCTCGGAAAGACCGATGATACCTCTTGCGATGGGTACGAATTCCTTTATCATATCAGCAACCTCGTCAGCTGTGCCGACGGGATATTCGGGGATATATGCCTTAACGCCTCTTAACTTGAGGTTGTAGCTTGCGTTGAGCATGCCGCAGTAAGCGTCGCCTCTGCCCTGAACAAGGCTGTCGCCGTTTTCCTCGGCAGCGGCTACGAACATTGACGGACCGTCAAAATGCTTTGCGAGCAGAGTTTCGGATATTTCGGGACCGAAGTTTCCGAGGTATACGCAAAGAGCGTTACAGCCTGCCTTTTTAATGTCCTCAAGCGCCTGTACCATATGTATTTCGCTTTCAACGATACATACGGGACATTCGTAAATATCAGCCTCGCCGTACTTTTCCTTATAAGCCTTTACAACTGCCTTGCGGCGGTTTACGGAAAGAGATTCGGGGAAGCAGTCTCTTGAAACGGCAACAATGCCGATTTTAACCTGTGGGATATTGTTCATTGTAATCAATCCTCCTAAAAAATGTAATCGTTTTATACGATACTTATATTGTAACATATATTCAGAAAAAATCAATACCTTTACAAAAATTTTGTATACTAATACGATAATGTTTTTGTGCGCAGCATAAACATTTCGCTGCCGCAGAGCCTGTATATCATTTTTAAAAATTCCTCTTGCTTTTTTCTGATTTATGGTGTATAATGGGTATACAATTTAACAGACGGGAGCTTGTGTTACAGGCTGAGAGGGGGGTATAACCTCCGACCGATAACCTGATTTGGATAATGCCAACGTAGGGACGACTGTAAAGCGCTGACGCTTTAACGTCGGTGCATTTTTTATATATGCGGAACAAAGAAGCTATCGAAATCGGTAGCTTCTTTTTGTTTTCATCTGTTGCCGTCTGTTAAAAATAAATCAACGGAGGAAAAATATGTACAAAACTCAAATGGAAGCGGCGAGAAAAGGAATCCTCACAAAGGAAATGGAGGCTGTTGCGAAAAAAGAATACCGCACGGCAGAAGAAATCCGTGAGCTCGTGGCAAAGGGGCAGGTTGTAATCTGCGCCAACAGACTGCACAAATGTATTGAGCCGAACGGGGTAGGCTCAATGCTCCGTACAAAAATCAATGTCAATCTGGGAGTTTCAAGGGACTGCAAGGATTACGACGTTGAGATGAAAAAGGTAATGACGGCGGTAGATATGGGCGCAGAGGCAATTATGGACTTGTCCTCTCACGGCAATACACAGCCGTTCAGACAGAAGCTGGTCAGGGAGTGTCCCGCAATAATAGGTACAGTCCCTGTTTACGACAGCGTAATTCACTATCAGCGTGACCTTTCGGAGCTCACTGCAAAGGATTTTATTGATGTGGTGCGTCTGCACGCAGAGGACGGCGTTGACTTTGTTACGCTTCACTGCGGGATTACACGCAAAACCATCGAGCAGATAAAGCGGCATAAGCGTAAAATGAATATCGTATCCCGTGGCGGCTCGCTTGTGTTTGCGTGGATGAGTATGACGGGGAACGAAAATCCCTTTTACGAATGCTATGACGAAATTCTTGACATCTGCCGTCAGTATGATGTGACGATTTCGCTTGGCGACGCCTGCCGCCCCGGGTGTCTTGCCGACGCAAGCGACGTCTGCCAGATAGAGGAGCTTGTACGTCTCGGGGAGCTTACAAAAAGAGCGTGGGCAAAGGATGTTCAGGTAATGATAGAGGGTCCGGGGCACATGCCTCTTGACCAGATAGCCGCAAATATGAAGATACAGCAGACAATATGTATGGGTGCGCCGTTCTATGTGCTCGGACCGCTGGTTACGGATATTGCTCCGGGCTATGACCATATTACCTCCGCAATCGGAGGAGCGACTGCGGCAATGAACGGTGCGGCATTTCTCTGTTATGTTACTCCTGCCGAGCATCTTGCTTTGCCGAATGTAGAGGACGTAAAGCAGGGTATTATTGCGTCAAAAATTGCCGCTCACGCTGCCGACATTGCAAAACACATTCCTCACGCAGCAGATGTCGACAACGAGATGGCTGAAGCACGAAGAACATTCGACTGGGACAAGCAGTGGGAGTGCGCCATTGACCCCGAAACCGCAAAGAAAATCCGTGATGACAGAAAGCCCGAAATTGAGGAAAGCTGTTCAATGTGCGGAAAATTCTGCGCTGTAAGAAGTATGAACAAGGCTCTTGAGGGCGAATATATAGACATTTTGTGAGGTGAAAGCATGGTAAAAATCAATGGCGAAGAGATTGATATTGCGGGGAAAACAATGTTTGAATTTCTTGCGGAAAGCGGATATGACGTCAAGCGTGTAGCGGTGGAGCTTAACGGAGATATTCTGCCGAAAGTGAAGTATGACAGTACTGTAATTCAGGACGGCGACAGCGCTGAAATCGTAAGCTTTGTGGGAGGCGGCTGATATGACAAAGGAGGAATGGCTTGGCGCTCTTGAACAGCGGTACGGAGCAGAGTTACAGCGGAAATTATCATCAGCCTGCATTGCCGTCTGCGGGCTCGGAGGACTTGGCTCAAACGTTGCGGTTTCGCTAGCAAGAGCGGGCGTCGGAACCCTTGTGCTGATTGATTTTGACAGGGTGGACATTTCAAATCTTCACCGTCAGCAATACGCAGTTTCACAGCTCGGAATGTATAAGACGGACGCTATGAAACAGATACTTGCGGCGACAGCGCCTTACTGCAAGGTTATTGCGCATACGGCAAAGCTGACGGAGGAAAATCTGTCGCTCGCCGCAGACAGCGGTATAGTCTGTGAATGCTTTGACAGTGCCGAGTGCAAGGCTATGCTTGTGGATGGTATTTCGGAGTGCTATCCCGAAAAGTATATAGTTGCAGCCTCGGGAATGTCGGGTCTGCACACAGCAAACACGATACGGACGAAAAGGCTCGGGAAACGGCTGTATATCTGCGGTGACGGAGCAAGTGACGTTGAAAATGACGGAACGCTTTTTGCTCCCCGTGTAATGCTCTGCGCCGCACATCAGGCAAACGCAGTTCTGCGTATTATCGCAGGTGAATTTGACGTATAGAAAGGAATTTATTATGGAAGACAAACTTATTTTAGGCGGACACGAATTCAGCTCACGCTTTATCCTCGGCTCGGGGAAATATTCGCTCAATCTGATTGAGGCGGCGGTCCGTGACGCAGGGGCGGAGATTATAACCCTTGCGGTGCGCCGTGCAAATACAAAGGAACAGGAAAATATCCTTGACTACATACCAAAGGGAGTAACCTTGCTCCCCAACACCTCGGGGGCAAGAACGGCGGAGGAAGCTGTGCGCATTGCGAGGCTTGCCCGTGAAATCGGGTGCGGTGATTTCGTAAAGATTGAGATTATGCGTGATACGAAATATTTGCTTCCCGACAACAACGAAACTATAAAAGCTACCGAAATACTTGCAAATGAGGGCTTTGTGGTACTGCCTTACATGTATCCCGATTTGTATGCGGCACGGGGTTTTGTAAGCGCAGGTGCGGCGGCAGTAATGCCTCTTGCGGCGCCTATCGGCTCAAACAAAGGCCTTGCCACAAGGGAGTTTATTCAGATACTTGTTGACGAAATCGACCTGCCCGTTATCGTTGACGCAGGAATCGGCAGACCGTCGCAGGCATGCGAGGCGATGGAAATGGGTGCGGCGGCGATTATGGCAAACACCGCTCTCGCAACAGCGGGAGATTTACCGCTTATGGCGGCGGCATTCAGAAACGCTGTTGAGGCGGGCAGAAAAGCATATCTTTCGGGGCTTGGACGAGTGCTGACGAGAGGCGCAAGCGCATCCGACCCGCTGACAGGATTTTTAAGGGATTGAGGTGCGTATGGATAACAGATTTTTTGTAGACGGTGAACATCTTTCTCCCTCTGCTCTTGAAAAAAAGCATCGCCTTGAAACCGACCCCGCAAGCCGCACCGACCATATGGAATATATGGTCGGAATGGAGCGGATAAGCTCCGATATCATGGACAGGGTGCTGTCCGAAATGGATAGTTACGATTATTCCCGATACACCGCAAGGGATGTAAGGGCGGCGCTTGAGCACGAAACATGCACAACAGAGGATTTAAAGGCGCATTTATCTCCTGCGGCGGAGCCGTTTCTGGAACAGATGGCAGAGCGTGCAAGGCTTGAAACGTCAAAGCATTTCGGCAATACCGTGTATATGTTCACGCCGCTGTATATTGCTAATTACTGTGAGAATTACTGTGTTTACTGCGGTTTCAACTGCTACAACAACATCAATCGGATGAAGCTTGATACAGAGCAGATTGAGCGTGAAATGCGGATTATTTCCGACAGTGGCATGGAGGAAATTCTCATTCTTACGGGAGAAAGCCGTGCAATGAGCAATGTTGAATACATCGGCGAGGCATGCAGGCTTGCCCGTAAATATTTCCGCATGGTCGGGCTTGAAATTTATCCCGTGAATGTGGATGAATATAAATATCTCCACGAATGCGGTGCGGATTATGTGACGGTGTTTCAGGAAACCTACGACAGCCGCCGATATTCCGATTTGCACCTGCTTGGACACAAGCGTATATACCCTTACCGCTTTGACGCACAGGAGCGTGCGCTTATGGGCGGAATGAGAGGAGTGGCATTCTCGGCGCTTCTCGGCTTGTCCGACTTCCGAAAGGACGCACTTGCAAGCGCACTGCACGTTTACTTCTTACAGCGCAAATACCCCCACGCCGAAATGTCGCTGTCCTGTCCAAGGCTCCGCCCCATTATCAACAATGACAAAATCAATCCCCTTGACGTTCACGAAACACAGCTTTGTCAGATTATCTGCGCATACAGGATTTTTCTGCCTTTTGTCGGGATTACAGTTTCGTCGAGGGAGAGCGTGAGCTTCAGAAACGGTATCGTCAAAATTGCCGCAACAAAAGTATCCGCAGGCGTTTCCACAGGTATCGGCGACCACGAAAGCAAGTACAGCGGCAAAAAAACCGACGGTGCAGAGGG
>JAZNLN010000184.1:0-5242 GCA_045579125.1 Ruminiclostridium sp. | reverse complement strand
GAAAAGGTAACTATGCCCAAGCTCGTCGGAGAACAGTGGGATACAATTCTTGAAAAGTACGGCGATTACAATATTAAGGCTATCCAGGAATACTCCTCCGAGTATCCCAAGGGCGAAGTCTTTGACCAGAGTGTAAACCCCGGCAGAGAAATAAAGAAGAATCAGGAAGTTACGGTAAAAGTAAGCAGTGGTCCCAAGCTTGTCGAGGTAGACGATTATTCCGACAAGCATATGGACGAGGTTGAAATTCTTCTTGACAAACAGGGACTCGGATGTCAGTTTGTATTCGTCGAGGACGACCAGATGGCGGCGAACTATATCATCAGAACAGAGCCCGCCGCAAGAGAGGTTGTTCAAACGGGAACTGTTGTAACATGTTATGTAAGTATCGGAGGCGGAGATGTTCTTACCGCTGTTCCGAAGATGATAAATCTTTCGCTTACGTCTGCCGAGGCAAGAGCAAAGGAATACGAAATTGTGCTCAGCATTGTATACGAGCCCAGCACAGAGGTTGAAAAGGATCATGTTATAAGCCAGAGCATCGAGCCTCTTGAAAAGGTAGAAAAGAACACGGTTGTTGAGATAGTTGTAAGCAATGGTGAGATACCTGTCCGTGAATCTACAATCAGTATTTCTCTCGGCAAATCCTCAAAGGGCAACTTCATATTCAGATATTACATCGACGGTACGCTTCAGGAGGATATGACCGAAACGAAGAATGTCGAGCTTGCTGACAAGATTAAGTGGGAGATTTCGGGCTCCGAAGTATCCGAATATGCGATAGAGGTTGAAAGCGTGGACACAGGCGCCAAGGCAATGTGGTTCCGCATGACGGTTGACTTTACGACCGACCCGCCGACAAAGGATGATAACGGCACGTTCAATAAAAACATATTCAAGGAGCTCCTTGCGGCAGACCCTGCCGAAACGACAACGAGCAACTGGGATGAAAGCTTATGGACGGACAACGTATGGGATACGACAACCTCGCAGACCGATGATATTCCCGTTATAAACGAGGAACAGCCGTCGGAGAATATACCCGAGGACGACGAGGATAACGAAATCAGCATTACTGAATAATTCCGCAGGAGTATTGATTTGAAAACAGAAAAAGGAAGAATAATAAAATCAAACGGGGGTTTCTATACGGTAGAAACCCCTTGCGGTGTTTATGTGTGCAAAGCGAGAGGAATTTTCCGCCTGAAAAACATCTCGCCCATGACCAATGACATCGTAACGGTACAGCTTGATGAGGGACAGGAGCCGCTCATTACGGATATTGACGAGCGGAAAAATGAGATAGTGCGTCCGCCGATTGCGAATCTTGACATTGCAGTTCTGGTTGTGTCCACCTGTCAGCCCGCCCCGAACACATACGTTATCGACAAGCTTATTGCGATTTTTGAAAGCAAGGGCATAGAGCCTGTGCTGTGCTTTACGAAAAAGGATATTGCCGACAGCGACAAATATATGCGAATATATGAAAAAGCAGGCTTCCGCTGTTTTGCCGTGGACAATACCAGCGGCGACGGTGCTGATATTCTTATGGATTATCTTGACGGCAAGTGCGTTGCGCTTATCGGAAATTCAGGCGTCGGTAAATCCAGCCTTATGAATATTCTTCTGCCAGAGCTGAAAGCGGAAACATCGGAAATCAGCAAAAAGCTCGGCCGAGGCAGACACACCACACGAGAAGTAAATCTGTACCATCTCGGCAGCGGCTACTGCGCCGATACTCCGGGTTTTTCTACCGTTGAGATAGGCAGATACGGAAACATTCCGTCCGCCGAGCTGCAGAATTGTTTTCGGGAGATGTCGGAATACAGGAGCGAATGCCGCTTTGCGAACTGTGTGCATATCGGCGAGCACGGTTGCGCTGTAAAGGCGGCGGTAGGTGCGGGCGAAATATCGCAGAGCCGCTATGAAAATTATATCCGCATCTACGGTGAAGCGAAAACGGCAGAAAACACATATTGAATTTTTTGCGAGGATTTCGGGACGGTGCGTCAAGCTTTGCTGAAATTTCGCAGAAAAAACAGCCTGACAGGGTTTACTCCTGTCAGGCTGTAATCATTTTATAAAATTTTGGTAAAGGGGAAAATGCGGAATTAAAAATCACGCAGAACTCTTGAAAGACTTGCGACAGGGAGCCCCATTACATTGTAATAGTCGCCGTTGATTTTTTTGATAAGCAGTGAGCCAAGCCCTTGTATTCCATAGCCGCCCGCCTTGTCGAAGGGCTCGCCGGTGGAAATATAGGCGTTAATTTCCTCCTGCGACAGCGGATAGAACTCAACTTCGGTTTTTTCGCTGTATGTCACGGTTTTTTCGGAGCTTTTCACGCATACACCCGTGTATACGAAATGCACCGTCCCCGAAAGCTTTCTGAGCATTCTTTCGGCGTCGGCCTCGTCTGCGGGCTTGCCCATTATTTCGCCGTCGTCGGCTACAACTATCGTATCCGAGCCTATAACCGTGTCGCCTGCACGCTTTAAAAACACGTCGCCCGCTTTTTCTGAGGCAAGGTGTTCAACGACTTTTTCGGGGTACCGCAAAAGTTCATCGGGGATATTTTCCTCGTTTTCGGACGGTAATATTTCAAAGTTGTCGGTTATGTATTCGAACAGCTCCGCACGGCGTGGTGATTTACTTGCAAGCACAAACATTTTCTTTCTCCTCGCCGAATGTATCCTTGTAAAGCTTTATGCAGTTTTCGATAGTTTCTGCTGCCGCCTTATGCCCCATGACCTCGTTTACCGCAGTGGATTTTCCCTCAAGCTGCTTGTATACTGTGAAGAAATGCTGCATTTCGTCAAAAATGTGCTTGGGGAGCGCTTCGATGCTTCTGTACGAGTTGTATGTAGGGTCCTCAAAGGGGATAGCTATTATTTTTTCATCGTTACGGTCGTTGTCAATCATAGTGATAACGCCTATTGGGTAGCACTGTACCAGAGTCAGCGGATTTATCGGCTCGTTGCAGAGAATAAGCACGTCGAGCGGGTCGCCGTCGTCCGAGAGGGTTTTGGGGATAAAGCCGTAGTTTGCGGGGTAGTGCGTAGATGTATAAAGAATGCGGTCAAGAATCAGCAGACCGCTTTTCTTGTCAAGCTCGTACTTGTTCTTGCTGCCCTTGGGTATTTCCACGACCGCCAGAAAGTTGTACGGCGTAATGCGTTCGCTGTCTATATCATGCCAGACGTTCATAAAAAGCTCCTTGTCTTGTGTTATTTCGGGTTATTCCTGTGCGGAATAGTGCTCGCTGAATATCTTATATATTTCGGGGAATTGTGTTTTTATCCTTATCGGATGAAAATTTTCGTCAACAAAGCAGTGCATGGTTTTGCCCGTCACCTTGAGCGAATCGTCTGCCGCTCCTCGGATTTCGTATGAAACTTCAAATTTTGCGCCGCCGAATTTTGTTATTCTTGATGTAATTATTACTTCTTCCTCAAATGTTACGGGAGTTTTGTACTGACATTCGACCGCCAGCACAGGTATGAGAACTCCGAGCTCCTCCATACGGCTGTAAGGGAATCCGTTCCGGAGAAGAAAATCCGTCCGCACTTCCTCAAACCAGCGTATGTAATTTGAATGGTGCACGATTTTCATTGAGTCGGTTTCGTAATAAAGCGCCTTGCGCCTTAATTGGTGATATTTGTTCATAAATGCTCCTTTGCACAGCTCGGGTTATTCTTCGCCGAAATCGGAAAATTCTGCGGGTGCATATTCCGTTGCCTCCTGTGCGGCCCATTTTTCGTGGCGCTGTTCGGGGGTCAGCATGTAATAGTCGTTCATTCGGTCAACCGCCTGCTTATAATTTATATTTTCGTCAGAAAACTTAATCCAGTACATGTCATTCGTCTGAAGCCCGTGGGTGCGCCTGATGATTTCATAGGGATTGTATTCCTCAAGCTCAAGCCTGAAAAGCTCTATGGATGTAAACGGCGCATTGTCGGGGAACGAGCGGAGTCTGAAAAGATAGTATATATCCTCTATTTTAGGCTTGCGGTCTGACGGCGTGAGCAGGGGTATCTCCACGTTTGAGTTGCAGACGAGGCTTACCTCTGATTCGCTTGACGCCGAGTATGCGCACAGCAGGGTGTTGCTGTAATACAGTTCGAAATTCAGCGGGAAGGGAAGGCTGAATGGCTCGCAGGAAATAGGGATATATGTGTTTGCTTTTATTACTCCCATACTGCACCTCCGTTTTCGGCGGCTGAATACGCCGCTGGTTTATGTGCGGACAAGTCCGATACTTTATTATATCATAAACGAGAGAAATAGGCAAGAGCCGAATTAAAAAAACATGTTCGTCACATTGCCTGTTCAGAGACGTTTTTTTGCAATATGGACAGGCACAAGTTGCAAAATAATATGCGGGGCGGTTTTTTTATACGTCCAAAGGCGGTGGAATACTAAATGAAAAATGTTTTTTATATGCAATGTTTTTCGGTTGCTGTCGCATTTCGGCGCATTTTTTGCTCCGTGGAGGAGATGAAAATCAAAAAATGCAATTTTAATTTTCAAAAAATTCATTTTTCCTATTGACAAATACTAACAACAGAGGTATAATTATTACTGTAAAAATAAATAAGCGCAGCTGTGCTGTGCGTACAGGAGGTAATACCAATGGCATTAAAGAACGAATATCTCAAGAATCTTCTTGAAACAGTCAAGAAAAGAAATGCAAACGAGCCCGAGTTTATTCAGACAGTAACTGAAGTTCTCGAAAGCATTGAGCCCGTAGTTGAACAGAGACCCGACTTCGTTGAGGCTGGCGTACTCGAAAGAATTGTTGAGCCTGAAAGACAGATTACATTCCGTGTTCCCTGGATTGACGACAACGGCAAGACACAGGTTAACAGAGGCTTCCGTGTTCAGTTCAACTCCGCAATCGGTCCTTACAAGGGCGGTTTAAGATTTGCTCCCAACGTATATGCCGGTATTATCAAGTTCCTCGGCTTTGAGCAGACATTCAAGAACTCTCTTACATCCCTCCCCATGGGCGGCGGTAAGGGCGGCTCCGACTTCGACCCCCAGGGCAAGTCCGACGCTGAGGTTATGCGCTTCTGCCAGAGCTTTATGACGGAGCTCTTCCGTCACATCGGTGCCGATACCGACGTTCCCGCCGGTGATATCGGCGTCGGCGCACGTGAGGTTGGTTACCTCTTCGGTCAGTACAAGAGACTGGCAAACGAATTCACCGGCGTTCTGACCGGTAAGGGCATCCCGTACGGCG
>JAZNLN010000183.1:0-5824 GCA_045579125.1 Ruminiclostridium sp. | reverse complement strand
ATTTAAAGCACTGCTGCCGTACATCAAATAATAAAGGCGTTTTGTATACCTCTGCCGTTTTGCCTGCTTCGGCAACGCAAAATCCTGCCTGTTACAAAAAACAATACACCCCGCATCGTGCATCTGCGGGGTGTAGTTATAAAGCGGCTGTAATAATCCTGTCCGAAAATAAATATACATAAACAAGCTTGACAAATTCGGGTAAATGATGTATAATAAAAAAACCTTATGAGGGAGTAGCATGCACTTTGTGTAGCAAGTCAACATACTGGCTTTCGCCTGGCTTGCTTTAAATTGCGAGACTCATGTGTAACCGCAAGGCTGTGCATGAAGTCCGTTATAACGACATTCACCCGAGCACGGCGGTTGTGCTCGGGTTTTATTTTTCGGAGGGTAAAATGAATTTTGATTTTATGTTTTTCTTCAACAGCCTGCTCCTTGGAGCGGGACTTGCCATGGACGCTTTTTCCGTGTCGCTCGCAAACGGACTTAACGAGCCTGCGATGAAACATCGGAAAATGTGCGGAATAGCGGGCATATTCGCTCTGTTTCAGGCGCTGATGCCTATGCTCGGCTGGATATGCGTACATACTATTGTCCGCTATTTCAAGTTCTTTGAGGAGTTCATTCCGTGGATTGCGCTGATACTGCTACTTTTTATCGGCGGAAAAATGCTTATTGAGGGAATAAGAAACAAGGGCGGCGAGGAGGAAAAAAGCGGCGTAGGGCTTGCGGCGCTTCTCGTACAGGGCGTAGCGACCTCGATTGACGCACTCTCCGTCGGCTTTACGATTTCCGATTATGACCTTATAATGGCGCTCGTCTGCGCTTTGCTTATCGCCGTGGTTACATTCGCAATCTGCACGGCGGGCCTTATCATAGGCAGAAAATTCGGCACAAAGCTTGCGGGCAAGGCTTCAATACTCGGTGGAGCAATACTTGTTTTTATTGGCATAGAAATCTTCGTAACGGGAGTATTTTTCTGATAACGGAGGCGTGAGCCCCGAATAATATCCATGCGTAATGCCAAGTAAAAAAGTTTTTTTCGCTTGAACACGGCGGACAAGTGTGGTATAATAACCCTGTAATTTCGGCAGAAACACGAAACAGGAGCAATACATGAATATAAACATCACATTTTCACAGGCAGAAAATTCTCCGAACAAGCTTTATCGTGGAATGGGCGTGATAAGCGGAAACGGCTCGTCCCGCCTGCTTATGGATTATAAGGAGGACTGCCCCGACGCATACTACGAAATTCTCGACCGTATATTCGGCGCAAACGGACTGCGGGCATGCCATTTAAAGCTTGAAATGGGCTCGGATATAAATTCCTCGTCGGGCACGGAGCCCTGCGTAATGCGATACAAAAACGAGCCGTGCGACGTTGCAAGGGGCGCAGGATATCAGCTCTCCGCCGACGTAAAAAAGCGCTACCCCGACGTAACGCTGGACATGCTGTATTGGAGCGAGCCTGCGTGGGTTACAAGGTCGGAAGATGTATACGGCGCAAGATACAAATGGTTCAGGGAAACTCTTATTGCCGCTTACAGGACATACGGGCTCGTGTTTGATTATGTGAGCCTTTCAAGAAACGAGCGGGCGATAGACGCCGAGTGGCTGAAATACGCCTCACGGCGCCTTAAAAGCGAAACGGACTGCCCCTATGATTTTTCGAAGATAAAAACAGTTGCCGCCGACGAGGAAAATTCGTGGAGAATAGCGGATATTATGGCGTGCGACAAGGAAGTGAGAAATGCCGTCGATGTAATCGGCAGCCATTACACAAGCCACTGCACGGAAAACGCAAGACTGATGTCGGACAGCTGCGGCAAGGAGCTGTGGTTCAGCGAGGGCAGTCCGCCGATGAACTACCCCCGAGGCACCTCACGCTTCGACGGCTCGGGGCTTGCGGGCATAAACGGTGCGCTGGACATAGCCAACAGAATTGTAGCAATGTATCCGTGCGGCTGTATGACAATGTATGAATATCAGCCCGCCGTATCGGCGTACTACGACGGCGTTACATACTGCCACAAATCGCTCATAACTGCGGCGGAGCCGTGGAGCGGATACTACACCCTCGACAGCGGATATTACATGTCGCTCCATTTCTCGCAGTTCTTCCGCAAGGGCTGGAGCTTTATAAACGGCGCATGCCATAACGACAGCAAAATCGGCGGCGACGGACACGCCCTCGTAGACACAGTTTACAGCTTTATGACGGCGTGCGACCCGACGTCAGAGAATTACAGCACGGTTATCGTAAACTCTACGGACAAGCCCCTGACCTACGACATTTTCGCCGAAACGGACAAGCCTGTAAACGTATGGGAAACGAGAGGACCCGACGGCGGAGATTACGACGAAAACTATTTCAGAAAAATAAACACGATTACTCCCGCAGAAAAAGACAGCGGCTTTGCGTACAGTATAACTCTCCGTCCTTTTTCAATAGTTACGGTTTCAACGCTTGACGCCTCGGGAACTGCACGTCCCGCAAGAAAACCGAAGCTGCTGCCTCTGCCCTACCGTGACGATTTCGGCTATGACAGCAGTTTTGTTCAAAGGAGAGGCGGCGCACCGAAATACACAACCGACCAGGGCGGCGCATTTGAGCTTGACGGCGGACGCCTTGTCCAGAAAATCACCCCCGAAACAAAGGCGGAGGAATGGGGTGCTACGCCCGAGCCTACAACCAGCCTCGGAGATGACAGGTGGTTTAACTACACAATAAGAGCGGCTGTTACGCTCGCACGCACCGACGCTCCCGAAACAAACTATATCGGCGCAGGACTGCGCTATAATTCGGCGTGCAGAGGAATAAGCGGATATTCGCTGCTTATATACGAAAACGGCAAATGGACTCTGCGGAGGAACGGAGATACCCTCGCCGAGGGCAGAGAAACATACTGCGCATATGATGAAAATATTATTTCCGTAAGCGTGAGCGAAAACAGAATAAAAGCGTATATAAACGAAAAATGCGTTGCGGAATGCTGCGACGAAAATATGCTTTCGGCGGGAAGAATAGCACTTTACAGCTCGTACTGCCCCAACTCCTTCGGATACATTGAGGCTCTGCCCGCAGACGGCGCAGGCATTTATGTCACCCTTTGCGATAACACGGACGATGAGTTTAAATATTCCGACGGCTGGGAGCATAATCTCATAAGCGGATTTTCCAACTACAAACGCACGCTTTCAACAGGCATGGACGGAGCGAGGGCAGTTTTCCGCTTTTCGGGAACAGGCTTTGCGCTTTTCGGAGCAAACGCCGCAGGAACGGAAATAACGGTCAGCGTTGACGGAGAAACGGAGCGCATAACGCTTTCCGACACAGGCAGCCGTGAAATATTCTATTCGAAAACAGGACTGCCCGAGGGAATGCATACCGCCGAAATAACGGTTGTTTCGGGCGGGCTTTCAATCGACGGAGCACAGACAGAAAACTAAGGAGTGCGCTTTCGGCGCAGATAATTCAATGGCAATGAAATATACAGTGGATATGACGACGGGAAGCGAGTTCGGTCATATCATGAAATTCGCCCTGCCGATGCTTGCGGGGAACCTTTTTCAGCAACTTTACAACGTTACCGACTCAATGATTGTCGGTCAGATTCTCGGCCCCGATTCTTTCGCCGCAGTCGGCGCAACAGGCTCTGTTACATACTTTTTTTACACGCTGTGCATAGGTCTTGCAATGGGTGCGGGAATACTCGTTTCAAGGAGCTTCGGTGCAGGAAATCACGAGAACGTAAAAAAGCACATTGCAAACTCGGCATATGTAACGGCAGTTTTCGGCATAGCGATAAGCATTCTGTCGGCGCTGTTTACGCCGCAGCTGCTTTCCCTGCTGAATACACCCGAGGAGATATTTGACGCCTCTGTCGGATATATGCGTATATCCTGTATGGGTACAATCGCCGTCGCCGCATACAACTGGATAAACTCGGTTATGCGTTCGCTCGGCGATACACGAACGCCGCTGATTTTCCTGGTTGTGGCGAGCGTGCTGAACGTTATACTTGACCTGCTGTTCATACTGCAGTTTAACATGGGAGTAAACGGCGCCGCATTGGCAACGATTATCGCACAGGCAATTTCCGCTGTTCTGAGCATAGCCTTTGCGTTCGCCAAAAATCCGCTTTTCAGATTCAGCAGAGACACCGCCGCCGTAAGCAGAGCTCACATCGGCAAGTGCATATCAACAGGCGTTCCAATAGCCGTTCAGAACGCAATGGTTTCGGTTTCGATGATATTTCTTCAGAGCATCGCAAACTCGTTCGGCAAAACGGTTGTCGCCGCCTACACGGCTACGATGCGTGTCGAACAGCTCGTTCACCAGCCCTTTTCCTCTCTCGGCTCTGCAATATCGGCGTTTACGGGACAGAATGTCGGAGCAGGAAAAAAGGAGAGAGTTATCGTCGGTTACAGGAAATGCATGCTTGCGGGGATAGTATTTTCCCTTGTTCTGCTGGCTGTATTCATGCTGTTTTCGGGCGGAATTATCAGCCTGTTTGTCGATGAGGCGGAGGTCGTTTCGATAGGAGATACAGCTCTTAAAATTTCCGCTTGCTTCTACATTTTCCTCGGAGCGATACACATAACAAGAGGAATGCTCAACGGTGCAGGAGATGTCAGCTACGCAATGATAAACGGAATAGCCGAAATAGCGGGCAGAGTGGGCTTCGCCCTTATCCTTGTGAACATCCCCTCAACGGGACACCTCGCCGTCTGGGGCACAACCTGCTTTACATGGCTGCTGACGGGAGTTATGAGCTATGTGCGGTATAAAAGCGGAGCGTGGGAGAAAAAAGCTTATCCCGGAGATTTGTAAAAACAGGCATACTCACGAGCCTTCGGACATAAAATAAAGCACTGATAAAAACGGCCGGGCTCGGAGGTGCTTTATGAAAAAACACAGGATTTCGGATATCCTTATATGGATACTTTCCGCAGAAATTGTCGGCGTGGTATCTGCGCTGCTGTCGGGCGGATTTTCGGATTTTTACGACCGCTACACCGCCCCGCCGCTGCTGCCGCCCGCATGGCTTTTTCCTGTCGTGTGGACCGTGCTGTATGCGGCAATGGGCTTTTCGGCGTATCTCATCCACTCGTCGCACAGCGTGAGCGGAAACAAGGAAAAATCGCTCGCCATATACTTTATACAGCTTGCGCTGAATTTCTCGTGGAGCATTGTCTTTTTCAGATTCAATGCACTGTGGGCGGCGTTCGCCGTAATAATACTGCTGCTGATAATGATTATCGCAATGATAGTCAGCTTTAAAAAAATCAGCCCTGCGGCGGCGTATATAAACATACCCTATCTCGCATGGGTTGCTTTTGCGTCATATCTGAATTTTGCAACAGCCTTTATAAACTGAAAAAACACTTCCGACACGGCAGTAACGTCCGTCGGAAGTGTTCTTTGTTTTATTCGCTCAAGCTTTCCAGAGACCGTGCAGGTTGCAGTAGGCGTACACCGCAACAACCTCGTCGCCCTCGCATAAAGCAAAGCAGGCTTCGGGCTTCATGCCCGCTTTTAATTCCTTGCGCTGATTTCCCTGCTTTGTCTGAATTGAAATCCACTCGATATAGTGTTCGGGCTGCATGGGGTGCTCAACCTCGCCGACCTTTACCTTTACGATGTTGTTTTCAACTGTGTATACAGGAACATGCTTTTCGACCGCCGCATCGGTTGTTCCGGGAATAAGCTCGGTCATTTTTTCGCCGCAGCACATAATCGGCACGCCGCTTTCCTTTACAAGCGCAACCATCTTTCCGCAGTGTCTGCAAATATAAAATTTCTGTTCCATATATT
>JAZNLN010000182.1:0-3691 GCA_045579125.1 Ruminiclostridium sp. | reverse complement strand
TTGCATCTCCTTGGCTCACAGAACGACATGGCTACGATCCGACTTGGCCGTGACGGATTGCGCCTGCCTGACCTGTTACACCGCCGCCTGCAACTGTGCAGATGATGTCAAACTTCTCTGTTGCACCGATGAGTGCGAGAGGCTGACGAGCGATGAGCTTTAATGTATCAAGACCGAAATAGTCGTCGATGCTTCTGCCGTTGATTGTGATGTTGCCGCTGCCAGGGTAAACACGAACTCTGGCTACGGAGTGCTTTCTTCTGCCTGTTCCATAGTAGTAAGGTTTAGATTCGTACATTTTTTACCCCTCCTTAAAACTTGAATTCTACGGGCTTCTGAGCAGCGTTCTTGTGTTTAGCGCCTCTGTAAAGACGAAGTCTTGTCATTGCCTTGCGACCGATTGTTGTGTTCGGAAGCATACCGTAAATTGCGAGCTCCATTGCCTTTTCGGGCTTTTCGCTCATGAGCTTGCTGTACTGTACCTCCTTGAGGTGGCCAATCCAGCCTGTGTGCCATCTGTAGTACTTATCCTGGAGCTTGTTACCTGTAAGTACTGCCTTTTCGCAGTTGATAACGATAACGTGGTCGCCGCAGTCGCAGTGAGGTGCGAATGTAGGCTTGTTCTTGCCTCTGAGGATTGTTGCAGCCTGTGCAGCAACACGACCGAGGGGCTTGCCTGCAGCGTCTAAAATATACCACTTGCGTTCTACTGTTTCCACTTTGGGCATATAAGTTGACATAGTGTTTTTTCCTCCTGTAAAATATAACTTATAAACAACAAAAGTTATTATAATTGATTTTGCGGCAGTTGTCAATACATTTTTTTAAAAAAAAACAAATATATCTCATTTTCTCTTAATTTCTTTATGTTTTTCTGCTTTTCTCTCGTTTTCTCTTTTGCCGTTCCAACTTTTTGCGCCCTCTGAAACCGTTGTATTTTTGCATTACGCTGACACATTTTCCGCCCCTGAAGTTGTTGAATATAACTATTTGCGGCGTGCGCCGCCGCAGTATGCCGTCTGTTTTTCAAATACGATTGACTTTTTCGTCAAGTGGGTTTATAATAAATTAGACAAGACTAACTTTATAATAAAGGAATAATCTGCAATGACCCTTGATATGCTTAAAATCGGAGAAAAGGCCGTTATCACAGCTGTCGGCACAATAGGAGAAAACAACGCTCTGCGGTGCCGTCTGCTTGACATGGGGCTTATTCCCCGAACGGAAGTAATGATAAGAAAAACGGCGCCTATGGGCGACCCTATCGAAATACACCTTCGAGGCTACGAGCTGACAATCCGTCTTGACGACGCACGCTGCATAACCGTCGAGCCTGTTTCGGAAAATGCGAAGGGCGGTGACGAAGAATGATATTCGCTCTTGCGGGAAATCAGAACTGCGGCAAAACAACTCTTTTCAACCAGCTGACAGGCTCTAACCAGCACGTCGGAAATTTCCCCGGCGTAACGGTCGAACAGAAAACGGGACAGATACGGAACGCAAAAAACTGCTCCGTGGTCGATTTACCCGGAATATACTCAATCCGTCCGTACTCCGCAGAGGAAATCGTGACCCGTGATTTTCTGATAAAGGAAAAACCCGACGCAATTATAAATATAATCGACGCAATGAATATCGAGCGCAACCTGTACCTCACGCTGCAGCTGCTTGAAATGAAAATCCCCATGGTAATTGCGCTGAACATGATGGACGAGGTGCGCAACAACGGCGGCACAATCAACGTGGACAAGCTTTCGCAGTCGCTCGGAGTGCCCGTAGTACCCATTTCGGCGGTAAAGAACGAGGGCGTTGACGAACTGATAAAGCAGGTCGTGAATGTCGGCAAAAACAAAATTCTGCCGCTCCGCACCGACTTCTGCTCGGGCGCAGTTCACAGATGTATACACGCCGTGAGGCACATCGTCGAGGACCATGCCGAAAAAGCGGGAATATCTCGCCGCTTTGCCGCTACAAAGCTGATAGAGGACGACAGGGATATTATTGAAATGCTGGAGCTCAATTCGAACGAGCTTGAGCTTATCGAGCACAGCATAACCGAAATGGAGAACGAAAACGGGCTTGACCGAAACGCCGCCCTCGCCGATATGCGGTACTCGTTTATCGAAAGAGTGTGCCGTGATGCGGTTGTGCGGTGCAAGGAAAGCAAGGAGCATAAGCGCAGTCTGAAAATCGACAGCATCCTTACCAACAAATTTGCGGCGCTCCCTGTTTTCTTCGGAATAATGCTGCTTATTTTCTGGCTGACATTCGGAGTTGTCGGCACATTCCTGAGCGACCTGCTGAATATGGGGATTGATTATCTGACCGAAACGGTCGATACGCTGCTCACGCAGTACGGTCTGAACCCAATAGTCCACAGCCTTGTAATCGACGGAATATTTGCGGGCGTCGGCGGAGTAATAGGCTTTATGCCGATAATCGTAACGCTGTTCTTTTTCCTGTCGCTGCTTGAGGATTCGGGCTATATGGCGAGAGTGGCATTTGTCATGGACAAGCCGCTCCGAAAAATCGGACTTTCGGGAAAGAGCTTTGTACCTATGCTTATAGGCTTCGGCTGCTCTGTGCCCGCAATTATGGCTACACGCACGCTTTCGTCTGAGCGTGACCGCAAAATGACGGTACTGCTGACGCCGTTCATGAGCTGTTCGGCGAAGATACCGATATACGCAGTTTTTACTGCCGCTTTTTTCAGTGAAAATCAGACTATCGTAATGTTCCTGCTCTATCTCATAGGCATTGTTATCGGCATTTTCGGAGCTGTGCTCCTATCCGAAACGCATTTCAAGGGAAACCCTGTTCCGTTTGTAATGGAGCTCCCGAACTACCGCATGCCGTCGCCGAAAAGCGTGCTCATGCTGATGTGGGACAAGGCAAAAGATTTCCTGCAAAAAGCGTTTACGGTAATATTTATCGCAACCATAATCATATGGTTTCTGCAAACCTTTGACGCACGCCTTAACGTTGTCGAAAACAGCGCAGACAGTCTGCTGGCGGTTATCGGAAAGGCGATTTCTCCGATATTTGCACCTTTAGGCTTCGGCGACTGGCGTGCAGCGACCGCTCTGATTACAGGCTTTTCCGCAAAAGAAGCGGTTGTCAGCACTCTCGCAATCCTCACAGGCACCTCCGACGAGGGGCTTGCAATGGCTCTTTCGGAGCTTTTCTCACAGTCAACAGCATTTGTTTTCCTTGTGTTTACCCTGCTTTACACTCCCTGCGTAGCGGCTGTTGCGGCTATAAAAAGGGAATTCGGCTCGGGCTTTAAAGCGGCTCTTGCGGCATTGTCGCAGTGCGCAGCCGCATGGATAATCGCATTCCTCTTTACAAGGCTTGAATACATAATAATCGCAGTTGTCGCCGTACTCGTGCTTATGGCGGTTTCAAGCATTATAAAATCCGGCCGCAGAGGAAAGTGTATGGGCTGCTCGGAAAGCTGCACGTCATGCTCGCATTCGGCGTGCGCCGCACCAAAGGATAACGAGGAAGAAAACGCTAAAGAGAAAACGAAGAAAAAAACAAAGGTATAACGTAAAAAAGGTGTAATCCGCAAATCGGACTACACCTTTTTTGTTGCGATTATTTATATTCCAATCTGAAATCCGTAAATTCGGCAGTATTCTCTCCAACGGCATAAAGCCCGAGAACAACGCCCGTAAAGCCGCTTGAAACC
>JAZNLN010000181.1:0-3720 GCA_045579125.1 Ruminiclostridium sp. | reverse complement strand
CTCTTTAGTGTGTTCGCTATATAGAGGTTTTTAACCCCGCCGTTTTGCAACTGCTGGGTTAGCTGTTTCTTATAAAAGGCGGGAATTGCCCAAGGCGGCTCGCCTTAGTGTGGGCGCCATAAAGCAGTTTTGACCCCGACGCACAAACAAAGTGCAAAACAGCACATGTTCAGCGTGCGGCGGATTTGCCCAAAGGGGCTCCCTTTCGGGGGGCACCTTTCTGAAGAAAGGTTATCCCCCGCACCCCCTTCCAAAGACTTTCTGTGCGGGAATTGCAACGTGGGTTTTCTTATACAGACAAGTGCGAACATCCCGCACCGCCGTAAAATGCCGCCTGCGCCGCCATTTTCCCCGCTCCTCACTCCGTTCGTCGCCCTCGCTTTGCTCGTGGCGGTGCTGTGTTTGGGCGGGGTGTGGGCTGCACAACTGCTCCGCATATCATCTGTATAAAGCAAAAACAGGGGGTGGTGGGGTGCGGACGTTCGTGATGTGAAATGGGCGTCCGTTGCTTTAAAGCGGCGCAGTTGTTGTAGCTAAAACCAAAAAGAGGGAGCTTAGCGTGGGCACCATAAGGCAGTTTTGACCCCGACGCATAAATAAAACGTCAAAAAACTGCTTGTTTGGCATGCGGCGGAATTGCCCGAGGCGGTTCGCCTCATCGGAAGATTATTCTCCCCGAAGCTCCTGCGGAATCCATTTATCCATGACCAGACCGAGCAGCTTTACGTCGATAGGCTTTGCTACAAAATCGTTCATTCCTGCGTCAAGGAAAATCTGGTCAACACCCTTTATCGCATTCGCCGTGAGGGCGACAATGGGGACATTCCCGGTGTATTCCGTGCCGATTTCTCTTATAATCTGCGTGGCCTCTATTCCGTCCATTCCCGGCATCATATGGTCCATAAAGATGAGGTCGAAATGCTCGCCCTGCTCTATTTTGGTTATGGCCTCACGGCCGCTTTCGCACTGCACGATTTCCGCCTTGTACGACTCAAGAAGCATAGCCGCAACACGCAGATTTACCTTGTTGTCGTCAACAATCATCAGACGTGCCTTGGGACAGGTAAATTCATTGAGCTTGCTGTGCTTTCGTTCGGAGAAACGGCGTGCTGTGCCGCTGCCGATAATTGACGCAAGAGCAAACGTCGTAACAGGCTTGTTGAGTACTACAACATGGCCGGGAGTATTGCTGTCAACAGTTTCATTTATACCAATCATCAGCACAACGCAGACATTGCTGTTCTGAATGATATAATTGCTTCTCTTGAGATTATCCACCGAGCTCTTATGGTCAAGCAGAAGATAAAGACGTTCTCCGTCCTTTGCCTCAAGCTTTTCGACATCCTCAAAATCCATCAGTATTTCAAGCGGCACGGACAGCTGTTCCGCAGTCAGCACAATACTTGCAAGATGATATTTGTCGGGCTCAAGAACTGCAATACGGCATTTTTCGTTCTTTTCAATACTGCCGCACGGCTCGTAATTAACGCATTTCTGCTCAACCGTGGCAGTAAACACCGAGCCTTTTCCGTATTCGCTTGTAACCGAAATTCCGCCGTGCATCTGCATTGCAAGTCTTTCCGAAATGGCAAGACCGAGGCCAGTGCCTTCGATATGCCTGTTGCGACGGGAGTTAATCTGACTGAACGACGTAAAAAGCTTACTAAGCTGCTCGGGCTTAATTCCTATGCCTGTGTCGGATATTTCAAACACAATACCGACCGATTCTCCGCTCGTTTTCTTCCAGCGCACCTTCAGTCCGATACAGCCTTTATCTGTAAACTTCGTGGCATTTCCGAGCAGATTTATCAGAATCTGCTTAACTCGTAATTCGTCGCCCACAAGCGTCACGGGAGCGTCAGCGGGAACGTCGATAACAAATGACACAGCCTTGTCGCTTACCGCAATTCGTGCGTTAATCAGCGCCTGAATGTCGTTAAGCATGGTAACAAAGTTGTATTCCTCCTCGACAATTTCCATTTTTCCCGCTTCGATTTTTGAAAAGTCAAGAATATCGTTTATAAGATTGAGCAGTGTATCCGACGAGCTTTGTATCGTGTCTATGTACTCACGGCATACAGGCGTCTGCTCCGTATGCGAAAGCAGCTCGCTCATACCGATAATCGCATTCATCGGAGTTCTTATCTCGTGCGACATGTTCGCAAGGAAGTCGCTTTTCATGGAGTTGGCCTGGATAGCCTGCTGCTTGTCCTGTTCCATGACGAATATTTCCTGTACGGTTTTCATAATGCTGAGGATATTCATGATTATAAGACCGACAGAAAGTACCGTGCCGACAAAATATGTTTCCTTGTAGAATAAAATTATCTCAATAATTCCGGAGACTATAACCACGCAGACGCCCATTGCGATGTATGTGTAACTGCGGCATCTTTCTCTTACGAAATCTGCAGTTACGGTAAATATGATATAACCGAAATCAGCTACAAGCAGACATATTATATACGTCGTCATGGACGGCAGGTCCATTATACCCAGCAGCTGAATCGTTATGCATATGATATAATTCAAAACACACACGCCCGACAAAAGCATGTATCCCTTGCGGTAGCGGCGCCCCTGAACGCCGTTTATGTAAAACATCAGCGGAACAGGAATAAGCATAAGAAGAAGCGTTGACATATTCCCCGAAACGGAAATGCTGCTGAAAATAACCTGCCGCAGAGGCGACTCGACTATCATCATAAGCGCAGTCATGCCCGTAGCAAGGCTTATTGCGCTGAGATTGACCGTCTTTTTATATATTCTCCGCATAAGCAGAGAAAAGAACATAAGAATTACGGAGAAGAAAAGCACAAGAACTTTAAGCAGCAAAGACGCACCGTGTATCTCAAGCGTATCCTTCCACAAGCCCGTTATATCTCCACGGCGGACAACATTTATACGTCCGTTGTAAAGCGAGTCGGACTGCGAGATTGCCGTGATAACTCTGCCTCGGTCCTCCGCCGACATTTCAACGAAAACATAAGCGCTGAAATCTGTTTTGCCGAACGGGCGGCTGTCGCTCGTATCATACTCCTCACGAAGCTCGTCGTCAACATATATCCGCACAAGCTGCATCGAACTGCGGAAGCCGAGCCACGTTCCGTCCTTTATATCATCGGGTATTACAGCCTGTATCTTTATTTCTTCGCCGGGTTCGGCGTCAACTGTGCACGGCAGAGAAATCGCCTCACGGCGTCCGTCGGGATATACCCGCTCCCATTCCGCCTCGAACACATCTGCGCCGTTGAATTCGGCTTTCTCCGACGGGAGCAGAATATTGCCGAAAACGAAAAAACACAGAGCAGAAAAAAAGCATATCGAAAAAGCAATCCATACCGTTCTCTTATAAGCCGTTTTAGTTGTAAATTTCAGCACATTCCACACCCCCTTTGCTGTACTTAAAAATATTATATCATACCACTTTTCTTTTTTCAAGTGCGTTTGATAATAAAATGTCAAATTCTTCTTGTGCAGGCGCTTTTGTTGTGCGTTGACTCATCGGCAGAATGAAAAAACGGACAGGAAAAATCCCGTCCGTCTTTTAATATCGGAAGTATTTTAAAATTTTCCGCCGACAAAAGCGTGCAGCTATAATTTATTTACGGTACCGCCTCTGAACAGCGGTGCATTACTGCCCTCCGCTTTCTTTACAAGCGGCACAAACAATGCGGATACAGCAAACCCAAGCACTACACAGGCTATGCCGATAAGAGG
>JAZNLN010000180.1:0-17716 GCA_045579125.1 Ruminiclostridium sp. | reverse complement strand
GTTTTGATTTTCCGCTTTTTTTCGAAAAGTATGAAAGCAATAATGCGATATGCAGTGAAAGCTGTGAAATATTTGATATAATGGGTTTTAAACTTCCGTGGGAAATCAGAAGTTTTACATATAATGAATATACCGAAACAGAAGTAATCAGGGGCGACGAAGATTTAAGGCGTATTCTGAAACAGAAAAAGGAAATGTATGAAAAGAACTTTCTGAAAAATACCGAAATAATATCATTTGATGAGGGATATGCGTCGAATGACGAAGGAATGGTTTTAAGAGTTAGCTATAAAGTAAGGGGCGAAATAGGTCAGGCACAGGAAATTTTCATAAATAACCAATAAATTTTTTCAAAAGTCTTTTATTTCTTAAAAAAATATGATATAATACAACTTAAATATATGTTTTATATTTATAAAGTATTGATCAGAAGGGAAATTAAAATGGCGGAATTAACTGTTGCATTGAACAAGATGGAATATATAAGCGAAATATTCGGTGATTTCGATGAAAATATAAATATAATACAAAAAGCTTTCGGGGTTGCTATATTCAATCGTGGCAGCGAAATAAAAATCTCGGGCGGCGAACAGAATATAAAAAATGCAAACTCGGTCATCGAAAGCCTTATTTCCTTACTTGACAAGGGTGAAACGATAAACGAGCAGAATATAAGATACATTATCGGCATGGTCAGCGAAGGCGTGCAGAGCGACGTGGCTGCGCTTGCAAACGATACAGTTTATGTTACCTTTACGGGTAAGCCGATAAAAGCCAAAACTCTCGGACAGAAAAAATATATTGACAGCATACGTTCGAATACGGTTGTATTCGGCGTTGGTCCTGCGGGAACAGGCAAGACGTATCTTGCGGTAGCTCAGGCGGTCCGTGCGTTCAAGGCGCACGAAGTAAACCGTATTATTCTCACTCGCCCTGCTGTTGAAGCGGGCGAAAAACTTGGTTTTCTTCCCGGAGATTTGCAGAATAAGGTTGACCCGTATCTCCGCCCGCTTTTTGACGCATTATTCGATATGATGGGCGCCGAATCGTTCCAGCGCAATATGGAAAAAGGAATAATTGAGGTTGCGCCTCTTGCGTACATGCGAGGAAGAACACTTGACGACAGCTTTATTATCCTTGACGAAGCGCAGAATACAACTCCCGAGCAGATGAAAATGTTTCTTACTCGTTTCGGATTTAACAGCAAAATGGTTATAACCGGAGATATAACGCAGATTGACCTGCCTGATTCGAAGAAATCAGGACTGATTGAGGCGATAAAGGTTCTGAAAAATGTTGATGATATTGAGATTGTCAGATTTTCGGAGAAGGATGTTGTGCGTCATAAAATCGTTCAGGATATAGTAAAGGCGTACGATAAGTATTATAACGGAAAAAATTCGGACGCTTTAAGAAAAAAGGAAAAGTAACAGAAAAGGACCGACTATGAGCAAGCTTATTCTTTCTGTTCATAATGAACAGAAAACAATATCTGTACCCAAAGGCATAAAAACGCTTATCAGAAAATGCTGTGAAATGGTACTGAAAACAGAAAATATTAAAGAAACTGCCGAGGTTTATGTGACATTTACCGATGATAAGGGTATACATGAGCTTAACAAGGAGCATAGAGGAAAAGACTCGGCAACCGATGTTCTTTCTTTTCCGCTCGGAGAAAACGGAGAGTATGACGTGAATCCCGATACAGATGCAATTTTGCTTGGTGATATTGTTATTTCGCTTGAACGTGCACAGTTTCAGGCGAATGAATACGGACACAGCTTTGAACGTGAAATAGCATTTCTCGCTACCCATTCCATGCTTCATCTTCTTGGTTATGACCACGAAACAAGCGAAGAAGATGAAAAAATTATGTTGGATAAGCAGAGGAGCGTACTTGATTCGCTGGGTATAACACGTTAATTGATACTTTCCCGGAGGTGGATTTATTGGAGCGGGTAAAAAAGCTTGCAATGAGCTTTGTATATGCGTTTCGAGGCATACGCTTTTGCATACGGCACGAACGAAATGTTCGTATCCACATAACGGCAACACTATACATCATCTATTTTTCGCAGTTTTATGATTTTACCCGTGTTGAATTTGCGGTACTTTTGCTCGCCTGTGCGCTTGTTATTTCGGCTGAGATGCTTAATACGGCTATCGAAGTGGTAATTGATAAGGTTTCGGGCGGATATAACATGTTCGCAAAGGTTGGTAAGGATATTGCGGCGGGAGCGGTTTTTGTTACAGCGTTATTTGCAGCCGTAATAGGTGTTGTCATGCTGTGGGATACTGTGGTTTTTTTAAAAATAGCAGAATATATGATTAGTGTGCCCACAAGAATTGCGCTGCTGCTTGCGTCGGTAGTTCTGGCGGTTTTATTTATTTTCTCAACAAAAAAGCGTGGTGGCACAGGCGTAAAAAACAAAAAATAACAAGATAAAGGAATATAAAAATGACAAAATCAGTATTTGTAGCAATAAACGGAAGAGCAAATGCAGGTAAATCTTCGCTGACTAATCTGCTCATAGGTGAAAAGGTGGCGATTGTAAGTCCCAAGCCGCAGACTACAAGAACAAGAATAAACGGTGTTCTTACCAAGGGAGAAACGCAGTTTGTATTTATTGATACTCCCGGCATGCACAAAGCAAAGACAAAGCTTTCCGAGCAGATGGTAAGAAGCATTACGACAAGCGTTGACGATGTAAATCTTGTTTTTCTCATGGTTGACGCAACAAAGAAGATTTCTCCGATTGAGCTTGAGCTTGTAAAAAGATACAAGGCGGAAAATCTGTCTGTCATTCTTTTGCTGAATAAGGTTGATTTAATCAAGGAAAAGGAACGTCTGCTTGAAATAATTACTGATTATTCAGCGCTTTATGAATTTGATGAGATTATCCCGATAAGTGTAAAAAATAAGATAAATACAGAAAAATTACTTGATATTGCCGAAAAATATGCGGTCGAATCTCCGCATTTCTTTGACGATGATCTGCCGACTGACCAGCCTGAAAAGGTATGGCTTTCCGAAATTGTAAGAGAAAAAATCCTTAATTCCATGTTTGAAGAAATTCCTCACGGGACGGCTGTTCAGATAGAAAGTCTTGAATATGACAAGACGAACAAGGGTGCAGATATTGTTGACCTCGGCGTTGTAATTATCTGTGAAAAACAGTCGCATAAAGGTATGATTATCGGAAAAGGCGGCGCAATGCTGAAAAAAATCGGAGAAATCGCCCGTATAGAAATGGAAGATTATTTCGGTATGAAGGTTAATATGAAGCTTTGGGTAAAGGTTAAGGAAAATTGGCGAAATAATGAAAATTATATCCTTGACCTCGGTCTTGGTGCCGATTGATGCTTGTTACGGTTGACGGTATTGTTCTCGGTAAGAGGAATATTGGGGAAAACAACTGTTTTTTAGATATTCTGACCGAGGAGTTCGGTGTAATTGAGGTTGTTGCACACGGCGTAAAGAAGATAACGAGTTCAAATTTTGTTGCAGGCTCTCTGTTTGCGTACTGCTCGTTTTGTTTAAACAAAAATAATCTTCGCTACACGCTTAACAGTACAAAGCCCAAATATAGCTTTCATAAGCTCGGAAATGACCTTGAGGGCTTTGCTCTTGCAGCGTATTTTGCTGATTTGCTTAAATATACATCTGCCTCCGAACAGAATTCGCAGGGGTTAGTGCGTTTTTTTGCAATGACACTGTACGAAATTGAAAAACGCAGGGTATCGCTTGAACAGATAAAAGCAGTATTTGAAATGCGGCTTACGTCTTATCTGGGATTCAGACCGTATCTTGTTATATGCCGTGAGTGTGCGTGTTATGAATGCGGAACGATGTATTTCAGTTTTATTGAAAACGACCTTGTGTGCGAGGATTGCATAGAGGAAATTGAGTTTTCTGATTGCTTTCCGCTTAATCCAACACTGCTTTATGCACTGCGTTATATCGTTTATTCCGATGTTTCGGTAATATACGGTTTTAAGGCGTCAGAAGATGTAATATACAAGCTTTCGCTGTTATGTGAAAGATATATTCTTTCGCATCTTGACAGGGGTTTTTCTACCCTTGACTATTATAAAAGAATCAGTTTTAAATAAAGGATAGTTTAATGAAAACAGAATATAAAAAATTAGAACTTGACAAAATTCTGGATATGCTTGCAGCTGAAGCGTGGAGCGACTGTTGTAAGGAGAAAATATCCCATATTGAACCCGTATTCGAGCCGTCAGAGGTAAGAATACTTATGAAGAAAACCGACGACGCATTTGTGCTTTCAAGTAAGTTCGGCACTCCGAGATTCTATAACATGAAGGATGTCTGCAAAAGTGCCAAAAGAGCGTCGCAAGGCTCTAAACTCACGTTCAGAGAGCTTATGGATACTGCGCTTGTCCTTCGGGAAATAAGTGGACTGTGCGAATGGTATTCCCAATGCGAGAGCGTTCAGACAAGCCTTGACGGAGAATTCGGGCAGCTTGTTCCCAATAAATACCTGTACGAAAAGATAAATACAGCAATTATATCAGAGGATGAAATGTCCGATGCCGCAAGTCCCGAACTTTCCAGGATTAGAAAGGCTATTGTCAGACAAGGTATGCTTATTAAGGAACAGCTTGACAAGATTATCAAAAGCCAGTCTACTTCCAAGTATTTGCAGGAAACTATTGTAACCCAGCGTGACGGGCGTTATGTTGTTCCCGTAAAAATAGAACACAGGAGTATGGTTAGCGGTCTTGTTCATGATACATCGGCAAGCGGGTCAACTGTTTTTGTTGAGCCGATGAGCGTTGTTGAAGCGAACAATGAAATACGTCTGCTTAAAAATCAGGAATTTATTGAAATTGAACGCATTATTTCGGAGCTGTCTGCCGAGGTCGGTGAATTTGCTGAGATAATGGAAGAAGGCTATAAAGCTGCGATAGAGCTTGAAATGTACTTCGCCAAGGCAAACCTTGCAGCACATATGAAAGCGTCAGTCCCCGAAATACGTGACGAGCCTGTGCTGTTTTTGAATAAGGCACGCCATCCTCTTATTGCCAAGGACAAGGTTGTTCCCATAACTCTTTCGGTAGGCGAAGAATATAGCTGCCTGATAGTAACGGGTCCGAATACAGGCGGTAAAACCGTTTCTATAAAAACCGCAGGGCTCCTTACGCTTATGGCTATGTGCGGACTTATGCTCCCGACGGGAGAAAACAGCAAAGTAGGATGTTTTGAAAATGTGCTTGTGGATATAGGCGATGAGCAGAGTATTGAGCAGAATTTATCGACTTTTTCCTCACATATGACGAATATTATTCGGATACTTGAAAAGGCGGGAAATAAATCGCTTGTTCTGCTTGATGAGCTTGGCTCGGGTACGGACCCGGTGGAGGGCGCTGCGCTTGCAGTAGCTATTCTGTCAAGATTAAAGGATAATGGGTGCAGAGTTGTTGCTACGACACATTATCAGGAAGTCAAAATGTTCGCAATCGAACAGGATGGTGTAGAAAATGCAAGCTGTGAATTTGATGTCGCAACATTAAAGCCGACATATAAATTTATAGTTGGTATTCCCGGAAAATCAAATGCTTTTTCTATAGTAAAGCGTCTTGGTATGTCGGACGACATTATCGGAGAGGCGAAAACGCTCGTGGACGAAGAAAATAAGCGCTTTGAAAAAATAGTGGAAAAGCTTGAAAGAACACAGAATGAGCTTGAAAAATCAAAGGAACGCATACGTCTGGAAGAGCGAAAGGCAAAACAGCTTTCGGAGGAAATGGAAAAACAGCGTGAGGCTATTGAAAAACAAAAGGATTATGAAATAGCGCAGGCGCATCAGAAAGCAATGAGTATCGTGGAAGAGGTGCGTTTCAATGCCGATAAGCTGATGGAACAACTTGAACAGCTGAAAAAAGAAAAGGATGCAGCTGACTTTTCCGAGCGTGTCAAGAGCTCAAGAGGCTCTGTCAACAGCAGGCTTAACGCAATGTATGATACAGCAAATCCTGTTGTTGAAAAGAAAAAAAGCAAATATAAGCTGCCTCGTGCATTGAAGATGAACGACAGCGTTCTGCTTATGGATATTGACAAAAAAGGAACGCTTGTATCTTTGCCCGACGCCTCGGGAAACTGTTTTGTTCAGGTTGGGCTTATAAAAACAAAGACAAATATTGAAAATCTTCAGCTTGTTGAAGAAGAAAAAGTTAAATTCAACGGAAAGACTGTTTCGAAGCAAATACAGTCCAATATGACCCGTAAAAGTTCAATGGAAATTGATATAAGAGGCATGAATGCTGATGAAGGCGTCATGGAGGTTGACCGTTTTATTGACAGCTGTCTGCTCGGAGGTCTGCATATAATTACCATTATTCACGGAAAAGGAACGGGAGTTTTAAGAAATGCCATTCACGCTTTTCTTAAAACGAACAAATGCGTAAAAAGTTATCGTCTCGGCGTATACGGCGAAGGCGAGGCCGGCGTAACCGTTGTTGAACTTAAATAAAATATCCGCTGTACTCGGTATTTCGATGTACAGCGGAATTTTTTATAGTTTTGTAACATTTATTCTGTCAAGCAGATTATTGTATATTTCTCTGCTGCCGAGCCATTCGCTGAACGCAGTCGCACTGCCTGCCGCAATGCCGGATTTTAGCGCATATGAATAATCATTTGTTTCGGTGTAACCCTTTATAAAACCTGCGACCATTGAATCGCCGCATCCTACTGTGTTCAGCACTTTTCCTTCAGGAGAGCTGCTTTGGTAGACATTTCCGTCGGCGGCAATCAGTACGGCGCCATCTCCGCCCATTGATACAAGCACATTTTCAACACCGTTATCCTGTATTTTTCCGGCAAGTTCAACAGCTTTTTCTGTATTTACATTTTTTTCTCCGAACAATTCTCCGATTTCGATGTGATTTGGCTTAATAAGGAACGGACGGCTTTTGATTATTTCTTTCAACGCATCTCCCGAAGTATCGACAACAGCTTTTGCACCGTTTTTGGTCACAATTTTCGTTAGTCGGCAGTAAATATCCTTATCAGCATTTTTCGGAACACTTCCTGCAAAAACTGCTATATCTCCGTTGGATATGTTTTGGGCGAATGTGAACAGCTTTTCGAGCGCAGATTTACTTATTTTGCAGCCGTGACAGTTTATTTCGGTACATTCGTTGCCGTTAAGCTTGACGTTTACACGGGTTTCCCCGTCTTCGATAAACTCTGTTCTGCATAATCCGTCCTGAACAAGCTCAAGCAGTTTTTTTCCTGTAAAACCGCCGCAGAATCCTGTGGCAACGCTTGCTGTTCCGAGGTTTTCGAGCATTTTGGAAACATTTATTCCTTTTCCGCCTGCAAAATATTTACCGTTTTCACAGCGGTTTACATGCCCATTTTTTATTTCTCCGATTTGAAGAACATAATCAAGCGATGGATTTAAAGTGAATGTATAAATCATTTTTTCTCCTTTTGTATTTGTTTTTCTTTCGAAATACATTATATTACATATTTATTACAATTTCAATATTCTATTGATTTTTATTTTTAAATTATATATAATATTATATATAGTATGTTTAATTTTATATTTAAGGTGATTACATAATGAAAATAAAACTTGCGGGAGTTGTTTCCGAGTCGATAGTTGACGGACCCGGTATTCGTTTTACAATATTTGTTCAGGGGTGTCCTCATAAATGCGAGGGTTGCCATAATCCCGAAACACATGATTTTGACGGTGGTAAAACTGCAGATACGGATAGAATATTCGAAAAAATAACCGAAAATCCACTTTTGCAGGGTGTTACTTTTTCGGGCGGTGAGCCGTTCTGTCAGGCCGAGCCTTTGGCTGAGCTGGCTTATAGGCTGAAAAAAGAGAAAATGCATATAATTTCGTATTCGGGCTTTACGTTTGAAAAGCTCCTGGAAATGAGCGAAAAGGATATAAACATAAGAAAACTGCTTGAAAATATTGATATACTTGTAGACGGACCATTTATACTTTCGCAGAGAAGTCTTGAACTTCGTTTCAGAGGAAGTAAGAACCAGAGAATAATTGACGTGGGCAAAAGCCTTGAGGAGGGAAAGGCTGTTGAAACTGAAATTTAGGATATCTGCATTCGTTTTGATTATTGCTTTATTTCTCTGTGCGTGCGGAAATAATGACGGCAGCGGATTTATTTTTAAATATAACATTTCTTCCAATCCATCGACCCTTGACCCGCAGACGGCAGGCGATACAAGCGCAGAGCAGATAATATACAACTCGTTTCAGGGTTTGTTTTCCGTTGCAGAGAATGGCGGCGTACAGCCGCAGATGTGCAGGGAATACAGCGTAAGCGATAATGGGCTTGTTTACATTTTTAAGCTTAATGACAATGTTTATTGGAAATACGGAGAAGATTACATAAAATGCACAGCCAAGGATTATGTATATTCGTTCTGTCGATTGTTCAATCCTACGGTAAAAGCTGCGAGAGCGAGCGATTATTTCTGTATAAAGAATTCCGAAAAGATAAATTCGGGCGTGCTTCAGGATTTTTCGCAGCTTGGAGTGAAGGCGACAGATGATTACACGCTTGAAATTACACTTGAAAAGCCGTACTCATTACTTGTTTCGCTGCTTTCAGAAATTCCCGCTATGCCGTGTAATGAGGAAATATATATTAAAACCGAGGGAAGATATGGTCTGGAGGCCGAGTATACCCCTTCAAACGGCAGTTTTTATGTATCGTCGTGGAATTATGACCCGTGGAGTAACAACAACAATGTTATTGTTATGCGGCGTAACAGCAAAAACAGTGAGTACAGCAA
The DNA here is from genome assembly GCA_045579125.1 of Ruminiclostridium sp. Classification (GTDB taxonomy): domain Bacteria; phylum Bacillota; class Clostridia; order Oscillospirales; family Ruminococcaceae; genus Ruminiclostridium_E. Next base: position 8,910 of record JAZNLN010000180.1, on the reverse strand, counting down.
GGTTTATCCATATGGGCTGAATTTTTTTATTGATGCTGAGGATGATTATTCGGACTTTGTGAATAATGTTACGCATACATATGTTTCTAAAGGTGATGAAACCCCGAAATTGATTAAGTCGGGGTATGAGTTTGAGTCATACTCTGTATCGACGTGGGGTATTATTTTTAACACAGAAACAATTTTTACCAATAAGAATATCAGAAAATCACTTGCATTTTCTCTTGACAGAGACGATATACAGTATGCGGCTGGCTTTACAATGACAGATAATATAATTCCTGACGGCTCATGGCTTATAGAAAAGCAGTATCGTGAAACAGCGGGCGACACAGCCGATTATCATATTGACGCTTCGAAGGCGCAGGAGATGTTCGAACGTGGCGTTCAATCCCTCGGTGGCAATACTCTTTCCGGTACTTCTATACTTGTGCCCGATGAGTTGTCTGACTCTGCGGATATGATAAAAGGCGTATTGCAGCAATGGCAGGAGGATTTTAATTTTTACTGCGGCATTGATGTAAAATCCGAAAACGAATATACAACTGCTCTTGAAAAAGGAGATTTTTCCATTGCTTTAGTTCGTCTGACAGCAGCTACATCACATCCGCTTTCTTATCTTGAAAGCTTTTTAAGTGATTCGGCGGGAAACTACTCAAATTTTAATTATTCAGAATATGACGATATAATTAACAAAGCAGTTTCTGCGGAAGAAACTGCGTCTGCGGGATTATATCTCTCTGCGGAAGAATATGTTTTATCAAATGCTGTTTTTGTGCCGCTTTTTAATCAGACTGAATATATTTTTTACGGAAAAGACTGCAAAGATATAGGTTATAATCCGTATAGCAGGATAGTGATATATAAAGATGCAAAGAATTATAGCTAAATTTATGTTTAAAATTAAAAAAATATTATGAGGTTTGACAAAATAATAAAATGATATTGATTTTTTTGCGGTAATATGGTAATATGGTAATACGATAACACATTAGCACGTTAAATCATTTTTGGAATAAGAGGTATATAAATGAAAAAATACAATTTGATTACGCCCGAGGGAACACGGGATTTTCTGTTTGAAGAATGTCTTGCGAGACGTGAAGTAGATAAAAAGCTTTGTGCAATTTACGCCTCAAGAGGATATACAGAGGTTATTACTCCTTGTCTTGAGTTTTATGATGTATTTAATTCAACCAACAGATATTTCGCACAGGAAAGCATGTATAAGCTTACTGATGCTAAGGGTAGACTTATGGTACTTCGTCCCGATTCAACCCTGCCGATTTCCCGACTTGTTGCAACAAGACTGCGTGGAGAGATAAAGCCGCTGAAAATGTATTACAGCCAGAATATATACAGAGTAAACCCGAAGGATTCTGGCCGTGATGATGAAATTGCTCAAAGCGGTATTGAGATAATCGGCGGAAATCCCGAACGTTCCGACATGGAGGCTCTTTCGATAGCGGTAGAGGTCCTTTCATCGATTGACGAGAGCTATCGCTTTGAAATCGGTGACAGCGCATTTTTTAAGCTCCTTGCTGAAAAAATATGTATATCCGACGAGGATATCGAAGATGTAAAGCAGTTCGTTGAAACCAAGAATTATCCGTCGCTCGGAAACATTCTTGAAAAATACGGCAATAACAACTACACGTCGGCAATGAAGATGCTCCCGAGGCTTTTCGGCGGAGAAGAAGTGTTCGAAAAGGCGGAGCAGGTCTTTACTGACAAGGAAGCGCTTGATGTTCTCAAGTATCTTAAAAAAGTATATAATATGCTTTGCGAACTCGGAATTAAGGAGCATATCGCTATCGACCTTGGTTTTGTATCCAAAACAAATTATTACACGGGTATTATTTTCCGTGGATATGTGGAAGGATACGGAAAATCAATTCTTTCGGGCGGACGTTATGACTCGCTTATATGTGAAAACGGTAGCGGAGTAAAATCGATAGGCTTTGCAGTAAATACAAACGCTGCGGCTGATGTTCTGGTAAAATCGGGAAAATCTGCTTTACTCCCTGTCTGTGATGTTCTTGTTTTTGCCGAAAATGATAATCTTGTTGCAGCTATACGACATTGCAGCAAGCTTGCGTCTGACGGAATGACTGTTGATAATGCGGCGGTTTCTGACTTTGATGAAGCAAAGGCATATGCGCTTGCAAAGGGTATAAAAAGAATAGATGTTGTTTCTGAAAACGGAATAAAAACTGTTAATCTTTGAAAGGATGGTATCTGATATGAGCGAAGTCAAAAGCATACGAATAGCGCTTACCAAAGGCAGACTTGAAAAGGATACCGTTGGTTTATTTGAAAAAATCGGATTTGATGTAACCGAACTGAAGGAAAAGGGCAGGCGTCTTATTCTGTCTATTCCCGGAGAAAACATCGAAGTTGTACTTGCAAAGGCGGCTGATGTTATTACATATGTTGAACACGGAGTTTGTGACATTGGTGTAGTCGGCAAGGATACCATTATGGAGCACGGCGGAAAGTATTTTGAAATATCTGACCTTGGTTTCGGAAAATGCCGCTTTGCACTTGCTACCAAAAAAGGCTGTGATTTTTACGCAGGCTATGGAGTTAAGACTGTTGCGAGCAAATATGTCAACGTTACAAGAGCTTTTTTTGAAAATAAGGGTATGGATGTTGATATTGTAAAAATCGAAGGCTCGGTTGAACTTGCTCCGCTTGTATCGCTTGCGGATGGAATTGTTGACATTGTTGAAACGGGAACCACACTGAAAGAAAACGGACTTGAGGTTATTGAGGATGTTTGCCCGATTTCTGCAAGACTTATTGTTAATACTGTAAGCATGAAGCTGAAAAAAGAAAGAATCGACAGGCTTGTAGAGCTTATCGAACAGAATTTATAAGAAAGGGAATACCGAAATGATAAAAACAATTTATGCCGACGGAAGCGAAAAGGAATTCCTCAAAGAGATTGAGCGCAGAAGCGGAGAAATCAATAATGATGTTGAAAAAATAGTAAAGGATATACTTGCCGACGTAAAGGAAAACGGAGACGAAGCGGTAAAGCGCTATACTGCAAAGTTTGACTGCCCGAATGTGCAGTATTACAGAGTTCCCGATGAGGTTATAAATGACGCACTTACAGAGGCTGATACCGAATTTGTTGAAGCTATGCTTAACTGTGTCGAGAACATAACGAAATTTCACGAGAAACAAAAGCAGAACGGATATATGACCACGGATGAAACAGGCTGTATTCTCGGTCAGAGAGTAAGAGGTCTTGATAAGGTTGGTCTTTATGTTCCCGGCGGTACAGCCGCATATCCGTCGTCTGTTCTTATGAATGCCATTCCTGCAAAAATCGCAGGTGTCGGAGAAATAATCATGGTTACACCTCCGCTAAAGGATGGAACTCCCAACAAGGATATTCTTGTTGCGGCTGCTCTCTGCGGTGTGGATAAGGTATATATGTGCGGCGGCGCACAGGCTTGTGCTGCTCTTGCATACGGAACGGAGGAAATCCCGAGAGTATCAAAGATTGTAGGCCCGGGTAATATTTTTGTTGCGACAGCTAAAAAGCTTCTTTATGGAACGGTCGATATTGATATGATTGCAGGCCCCAGCGAAATTCTTATTGTTGCTGATGATACCGCTAATCCCGCATATGTTGCGGCCGACCTTATGAGTCAGGCTGAACACGACAGAATAGCAAGCTCAATTCTTGTAACAACAAGCGAAAGACTTGCCAAAGAAACTGTTGCAGAACTTGAAAAACAGATGGCAACTCTTTCGAGAAAAGAAATAATAGAAGAATCTCTTGATAAATTCGGCGCTATCATTATTACAGAAACTATGGAACAGGCTTGTGAAATGGCTGACGCTCTTGCCCCTGAACACTGCGAGGTCATTGCCGAAAATCCGCTTGAGTACATAGGCAAGCTTGATAACATAGGCTCGTTGTTCCTTGGTCAATATTCTCCCGAGCCCCTCGGCGACTATTATGCAGGTCCCAACCACGTTCTTCCCACAAGCGGAACAGCACGTTTCTTCTCTCCGCTTTCCGTTGACAGCTTTATTAAAAAATCGAGCTATATTTACTATACAAAGAACGCACTTCAGAATGCCGCAGATGATATTATTCTTGTTGCAGAACGAGAGGGCCTCACAGCGCACGCTAATTCAATAAAGGTGCGTAAAGGAAACTGATAAAGAAAAGAGATTATATGTATAAATTAGTTGAAAAACTGCAAAAGCTTGAGCCGTATCAGCCTATTACCGAAGAATATAAAATCAGGCTTGATGCGAACGAAAGCTTTATACGTCTTACAGATGACGAGCTGAAAAAAGCCGTTGAGGGAGTTGCGCTTAACAGATACCCCGACCCTTATGCCTGCGAGGCGGTCAGAGCGTTTGCTGATTACTTCGGAATCAATCCCGAAAATGTAACCGCAGGCAACGGCTCGGACGAGCTTATCAGTATTATAACGGCGTGTTTTCTTGAAAAGGGAAGTAAGGTACTTTGCTTTAGCCCCGATTTTTCGATGTATAGCTTTTATCCATATCTGTATGAGCTTGATGTTTCGGTTATGCCGAAGAAAGACGACTTGACTATTGATGTGGATAAAGCTATCGAGTACTGCAATAAAAACAGGATTGAATGCGTTATGTTTTCCAATCCCTGCAATCCGACATCGCTCGGACTTGCCAAAAAAGATGTTATACGCCTTATTGAAAATGTTGAGGCTCTTGTAGTTGTCGATGAGGCGTACATGGATTTTTGGGATATGAACGAAAGCGTTATGGACGAGGTTGGGAAATATGATAATCTCATGGTACTCAAAACCTGTTCAAAAGCACTTGCCATGGCAGGCCTCCGACTTGGCTTTGCGGTTGCCGACAAACAGATAACCAATGCGCTCCGTGCGGCTAAATCACCATATAATGTAAATTCGATAACACAGGCTGTTGCGGCGCATATACTTAAAGACAAAGATGGTACAAAGCAGCGTATAAACGCAGTAAAACAGTCCGCATCAAAGCTGTATGACATGATTATTAAGGCGGATTTGTCATTTGCAGAAGTTATTTATAAGCCTGTAACAAACTTTGTTTTTATAAAATCAAACGAATCAAAAAAAGTTTTTGAATACTTGCTTTCAAAATCAATTGCTGTAAGATTTATGGGAGATTTTCTCCGCATAACCTGCGGAACGGATGAAGAAAATTTTGCTGTCACGGAAGCGTTGAAATCCTATAAGGCGTAATGGAGGTTAAAATGAACAGAACAGCTGAAATAACGAGAAAAACAAAGGAAACGGATATTACTCTCAAGCTTAATCTTGACGGAACAGGCAAATATGAAATCAACACCGGTATCGGCTTTCTTGACCACATGCTGACAGCGCTTACGGTTCACGGCGGGTTTGATATGGAGCTTTTGTGCAAGGGTGATTTGCAGGTTGACGGTCATCATACAACAGAGGATATCGGAATCGTGCTTGGTATGGCATTTGATAAAATTCTCGGCGATAAAAAGGGGATTATGCGTTATGGGACAGCTTCAATTCCTATGGATGAGGCAATCGGCTTCTGCTGTCTTGATATAAGCGCAAGACCGTTCCTTGTTTTTAACGCATGCTTTACAAATGAAAAAATAGGCGACCTTGATTCTTGCCTTATTGAAGAATTTATGAGAGCGTTTGCGTTCAATGCGGGTATTACTTTGCATTTAAAGAGCGAATATGGCTCTAACGACCATCATATTGCCGAGGCGCTGTTCAAAGCTATGGCATATGCGCTTAAAAACGCTGTAAAGCCTAACGCTGACGGCAGTGCAATTTCCACGAAAGGTACATTATAATAACTATGATAGCGATTATAGATTACGGTGCGGGAAATCTGTTCAGTGTGCAGAATGCGCTGAATTATCTCGGAATACCGAATATTATTACATCTAATATCGATGAAATCAAGCGTGCGGACAAGCTTATACTCCCGGGAGTAGGGGCATTCCCCGACGCAATGAAAATGCTTCATAACAGCGGACTTATTTCTCTTATAACAGAACAGGTCAAAGAAAAGAAAATGCTTGGCATATGTCTTGGTATGCAGATGCTGTTTGAAAAAGGATATGAGTTCGGAGAAACTGACGGGCTTGGGTTCATAAAGGGTAGCGTGGAGCTTATGACTCCCGAAAATCTCCGTATTCCTCAAATTGGCTGGAATGCGCTTGAATTTAATGAAGATTGTCCTCTTCTTGAGGGAATTGACAACGGCGAATACGTTTATTTTGTTCACAGTTATATGGCAGTGTGCGATAGCTCAAATGTTGCTGCATATTGTGATTATGGAGCAAAAGTTCCTGCGTGTGTATTCAGCGGTAATGTTTACGGCTGCCAGTTCCATCCTGAAAAGAGCGGCGAAACAGGACTGCGTATTCTGAAGAATTTTGCTGATATGTAAAACGGGAGGTAAGGCTGATGATAAATAGGAAATGTGATTGCGGCGGAGAAATGATAAAAAGCGAACTTGTGCAGAGTATGTGCTACGTTGGCGTCAGAATACCCGATGGTTATAATTTTCCGAAGGATTATCAGATAATACCGTTTGTTTGCAAAAAATGCGGAAAAATAAATTTTTATGCAGGAAAAGTAAAAAAAGATGAAATAATCTTTGAAGGAGAAGTTATAGGATGATTATTTTACCCGCTATTGACATTAAAGACGGAAACTGCGTACGTTTGTTCAAGGGCGACTACGGAACGGTGCAGAAGGTTGCAGACAGCTATATTGATACAGCAAAATCGTTCGAAAAGAGCGGTGCTGAGTGGATTCATATGGTTGACCTTGATGGTGCAAAGGACGCTTCGCAGCAGAATAAGGATATATTCCTTGATGTTGCAAAGAATACAAATCTTAAGGTTGAAATAGGCGGAGGAATTCGCTCGTTAGACACTGTTGAAATGTATCTTTCGGGCGGAATATCCCGAGTTATTATAGGCTCTGCTGCGGTTAAAAATCCCGAACTTGTAAAGCTTGCTGTCAAAGAATACGGCGACAGAATTGCCGTAGGTATAGACGCTAAAAACGGATACGTTGCAACGGAAGGTTGGCTTGAAACATCTGATGTTTATTTTACCGAGCTTGCAAAAGCTATGAGTGATGTCGGTGTGAAATACATAATTTTTACAGATATATCAAAGGATGGAACACTTTCGGGAGTAAATGCACAGCAGCTCAAGGAAATCAACGAGGCATGCAGCGCAAATATTATTGCCAGTGGCGGTGTTCATACAATAGAAGATATAATTACATGCAAGAACCTCGGATTATACGGCACAATCTGCGGAAAGTCCATTTACAGCGGCACGCTTAATCTTGACGAGGCAATTAAGGTAAGTGCAGAATAAGTTATTTGCTCGGTTAAGGGTTCGTATAACTTTCGGTATTTTGCAAGATTTTTTGATGATATAAGTGTAAAATACAGCATTTCGTTTTTGCATGGCGTTTGTATTATCGGTTATAAATACTTGTACGAAAATATGCGGCAGAATTGAATAGAAAGGAAATAATATGCTTGCAAAAAGAATAATCCCATGCCTTGACGTACGAAACGGAAAGGTTGTAAAGGGAGTCAATTTCGAAGGGATAAAGGATGTAGGCGACCCTGTGGAATGTGCGATTGAGTATAACAGGCAGGGTGCGGATGAAATAGTTTTTTATGACATCACGGCATCCCATGAGGGCAGAGGCGTAATGCTTGACGTTGTACGCAGAACCGCCGAGAAGGTTTTTGTTCCTCTTTGTGTAGGCGGCGGAATTGCTACTATCGACGATTTCAGAGATACGCTTCGGGCAGGAGCTGATAAGGTTTCGATAAATTCACAGGCTGTAAAAAATCCTGCTCTTATTGATGAGGCGGCAGAGGTTTTCGGAAGTCAGTGCGTAGTTGTGGGTATAGACGCAAAACGTGACGGAAAAGGCGGTTATGCGGTATATATCAATGGCGGACGTATTGATATGGGATTACAGCTCGGAGATTGGGTCAAGGAAATAGAGCGCAGAGGCGCAGGCGAGATTTGTCTTAATTCCATTGACGCAGACGGTACAAAAGCAGGTTTTGATATGGAAATGCTGAATTACGTTTGCGAAAGAGTGAATATTCCCGTAATTGCAAGCGGCGGTTGCGGAAAATTGTCTGATTTTTCCGATGTGTTTGAACAAACGCAGTCATCTGCAGCTCTTGCGGCGTCACTTTTCCATTTCAAGGAGCTGACAGTAGGAGAGGTTAAGGATTACTGCACATCGAAAGGAATAAGCGTTAGATGAAAAAGTTTATAAATAAGAATACTCTGTGTTCTTTGTTTTACGGTTTTTTCGGAAGCCTTGGATTTTTATGCATGGCTAACGTTTATTTTACGATAGATTATAACCCATCGGAACATCCATATTCGGCCGGTTTCAGCGTTATAGCGGGGATATATTCGCTTTTCGCCTGTATTTTGATATTTGTCTTAAATGTTATGTGGTACTGTAAAGCGGATAATAAACTTAAATTATTCTTTGCGGAGCTGGCTGTTACAATAGTGTCATTTATTGTTTTTTTGGCTATGTGGTGTTTCTTATGGGATTTGACGAGTGATTTTATTAAATATAACGGATGGTGATAATATGAATAATATTGATATAAATAACCTTGACAGATTTTTTGTGAAATCGGATTTAATCCCTGCTGTTGTTACCGAGGCCGGTACGGGTGAGGTGCTTATGCTGGCTTATATGAACAGGGAAAGCCTTAAGAAAACATTTGAAACAGGGTATACCTGGTTCTGGAGCCGCTCAAGACAGGAACTCTGGAATAAAGGCGCAACATCGGGACATTTGCAGAAGGTCGTTGAGATGTATACAGACTGCGACGACGATACGCTTCTTGTAA
>JAZNLN010000179.1:0-3471 GCA_045579125.1 Ruminiclostridium sp. | reverse complement strand
GGAAAAATCACGCACCACCAGTTTCTCCCCTCGCCCGCCCCGATAATAAGGCGGAGGGCGGAGTAATCTCCTGCGGGCATGGTAAGCGTTTCATACTTCCAAGTCGGATCGTAGCCATGTCGTTCTGTGAGCCAAGGAGTTGCAAAGCTGTATTGTCTTCCTAAGCCCGCTTGGCCTCCGACTTGGAAAAATCACGCACCACCAGTTTCTCCCCTCGCCCGCCCCGATAATAAGGCGGAGGGCGGAGTAATCTCCTGCGGGCATGGTAAGCGTTTCATACTTCCTCGTCGTGAAATACATTTCCTCTACCTCGCACTTTATTTTGTAGTCGTACCCCATTTTTTCCACAAAATGCTGTGCTTTTTCCTCTATCTCCGCTTTGTTCTGCTCGGCGGCCGACGTGCAGTCGGCACTGCTTTCGCAGCCGTCAAAAATGTACGCAAGGTCCGTGAGGACATAGTCACGGAGAGCGTATTTCAGCCGCTGGTCGTCGTCGCTGTCCGAGTTCGCAAGAATGTGTAAACGGAAAACCTCGTCCTGCGCCCGCTCGCAGTTCTCCGTAAATGCGAGGAATGCCGAAAAAATGAGCGCTGCCGCCGCACCGATGAGCATGGCTAAATCAAGAGTATGTACCTTATGTTTCATAGTTTTCTCCTTTTCGTTTTCTTACTCTGATTATTGACGGCTCGGGCGGATTTATTCAACGCTCAAAAACTCTTGCTATTTACGCAGATTTATGATATTATAAATACACGCAGTTACATGCATTTTTGCATTTTGTATTTTTTTAAACCCCGCAACACAAGATATAGACAGGGTTTGAGAATAATGTTCCACGTGGAACATTACCGTTTCGGGCTCCACGCCCATTATCGAACGTATTTGCTTTAAACCGACCTGTCATATTTATATACCATTTACTTTGGTCCGCCCTTTCATAGGACGGAAGAAAGGACTTCCTTTAATGTATAATCTCGATAACTACGACGTAATAGTAGTCGGCGCAGGTCACGCAGGCTGTGAGGCGGCGCTTGCCTCGGCAAGGCTCGGCAAGAAAACCGCAGTTTTCGTGCTGTCGCTGGACACAATCGCAAATATGCCGTGCAACCCGTGCATTGGCGGCTCGGCAAAGGGTCAGCTTGTCTGCGAAATAGACGCCCTCGGCGGACAGATGGGTAAAACGGCGGACGCAACCTTTATCCAGTCCCGCATTCTCAACCGAGGAAAGGGTCCCGCAGTTCACTCGCTCCGTGTGCAGAGCGACCGAATGAAATACCACTCCGCAATGAAACAGACGCTTGAAGCGGAGCCCCTGCTCGACGTAAAGCAGGGCGAGGTTACGGCGGTGAATGTAGAGAACGGCAGAATTACGGGCGTAACCACAAGGCTCGGCGCCGTGTACGGCGCAAAAGCGGTTATCATCACCACGGGCACATATCTTAACGGCGCCATACATATCGGCGAAATGTCGTATGCGAGCGGCCCCGACAATGTTGCCCCCGCAATTCCGCTGACGGAATGTCTGAAAGCGCTCGGACTGTCGATACGTCGGTTTAAAACGGGTACTCCCGCACGAGTGCATAAGCGCTCAATCGACTTTTCGGTAATGGAGGAGCAGGACGGCGACGAGAACATAATGCCGTTCAGCTTTGACAACACGCTCCCGCTTGAAAATAAGACCAAATGCTACGTCACATACACAAACGCCGAAACGCACAAAGTAATCCTCGATAACATTCACCGCTCCCCGCTTTATTCGGGACGTATTCACGGCGTAGGTCCCCGCTACTGTCCGAGTATCGAGGACAAAATCATGCGTTTCAAGGACAAGGAAAGACACCAGCTTTTTGTTGAGCCTATGGGACTTGATACCGACGAATACTATCTCCAAGGCATGTCCACTTCTCTGCCCGAGGATGTTCAGATTAAATTCCTCCGCACGATAAAGGGACTTGAAAACGTAGAAATCATGCGTCCCGCTTACGCTATCGAGTCCGACTGCTGCGACCCGCTTGAGCTGTACCCTACGCTTGAGTTCAAGAAAATATCGGGCCTGTACGGCGCAGGACAATTCAACTGCACCTCGGGCTACGAGGAAGCGGCGGCACAAGGTCTGATAGCGGGCATTAACGCCTGTCTGAAGCTTGACGGAAAAGAGCCTTTGATACTCGACAGAGCCAGCTCCTACATAGGCACTCTTATCGACGACCTTGTGACAAAGGGCTGCGTGGAGCCTTACAGAATGATGACCTCACGGTCGGAGTACCGTCTTATCCTCCGCCAGGATAATGCACCCGAACGCCTCTGCGGCTACGGGCACGCCGTCGGACTGCTGTCGGACGAACGTTATCAGCACTTCCTCGACATGGAAACTCTCGTCGAAGAGGAAACAAAGCGTTTCAAGAAAGTTTCAATCAAACCGAGCGAGGGATTGAATGCTTTACTTTCAAGCAGAGGCACTTCCCCTATCACACAAAGCGTAAAGCTCGTCGAGCTCCTCAAACGTCCGCAGCTGACCTACGAGGACCTGCGCCCCTACGACAGCGGCGCACACGACATCCCCGCCGAAATAATCATGAAAATAGAAATAAACATAAAGTACGAGGGATATATAAAAACGCAGCAGGCGCAGATTAACGAAATGCGGCGGCTTGAATGCAAAAAACTCCCCGAGAATTTCGATTACAAGCAAATCAAGGGTCTGCGGTTAGAGGCGCAGGAAAAACTGAACAAGCACCAGCCGCTGAACATCGGCCAGGCGGGCAGAATTTCGGGCGTAAATCCCGCCGACGTTTCTGTTCTGCTGATATGGCTTGCGGGCGGCGGCCGTGAAATTGAGGTAAAGAATGAAGAATAAATTTGAACAAGCGGGCATTCCCATAACCGACGAGCAGGAGGAAAAGCTCCGCAAGCTTATGGATTTTATGCTTGAATACAACAAAAATGTTAATTTAACACGCATTACGGAGTACGACGAGGTAATTGAAAAGCATTATATCGACTCAATTCTTCCGTTAAAGCTTTTTGATGTTCCACGTGGAACATCTTTTGCGGACATCGGCACAGGCGCAGGCTTTCCCTCTCTGCCGATGAAAATTTACCGTCCCGACCTCCGCTTCACGCTCATCGACAGCCTCAACAAGCGCATAACCTATCTCGACAAGGCGACGGAGCTTATAGGAGAGCCGTGCACGACCGTTCACGGCAGAAGCGAGGAGCTCGCACGCAAACCGCAGTATCGTGACAGTTTTGACTTTGCAACAGCAAGAGCCGTTGCACAGCTGAATGTTCTGTGCGAATACTGTCTGCCTTATGTTAAGGTCGGCGGATATTTCCTCGCACTCAAAGGAGCGGAAAGCGAAACAAAGCTTGCAGAAAATGCTATAAAAAAACTCGGCGGAAAGCTTGAAAACGTAATTGAGTATTCCCTGCCGAGCGGCGACAAGCGTGCGCTTGTTGTTATAAAAAAGG
>JAZNLN010000178.1:0-3120 GCA_045579125.1 Ruminiclostridium sp. | reverse complement strand
TTTCAATTTTTTTGAAAAATTTTTGATTTTCTTTCTCAAACCTTCTTCAAACCCGCTTGTCCAAAGGCTTCGTGCGTCCACCCCTCTTTGGGAGTGCTTGCTTATTATATCACCTATCTCTCCCTTTGTCAAGCGGTTTTTCGACTTTTTTTCAGAATTATCAAAAATGCTGTAAACCCTGCCCGATTTCGGGATAAGTGATGTATAATATTACCATTAGGTGAGCTTTTATCTTATTTCCTCAAAGCCTGCGCCGTTATATTTAAAAAGGTGAACGGTCTTTCCCTCTCTGCGTGCGTAGCCCACCGTGAACATAGTTCCTGTCGATACTCCGTCCCAGAATGCGTACACCTCGTCCGCCCTGTCCACGATAATTCTGTCCCTTGCGAGCGGAGCCTTGTTTCCGAGCGCATTGTAGTCAGGCTTTATGACCTCTATGTGAATATTATTCTCTCTCGCCCAGCTTTCGGCAAGCGTGTCCACGCCTCTTGCGCCGCCGCTTACTGCACCGTCGATGTCCGTGGGGAGGTAAGGTGTGATGTCTGCGTTGGTGATTGTGCGTGAGCCGATGACAGCAATTTTCATATATACTCCTTTTCCATTTAATGGATTGTTATTTTTTGTCGTATTATGTTGCTATTATTTTTCTTTTCTGCTATACTATATATAATAAAGCATAAAAAACCATAACAACTGATTTATATATTATAACTATTTTTCGTTTTTGTCAAGGAGTATTATGAACAAAAAATCAATTTTTCTTAAATTATATATTTCGGGGGCACTTTTTGCGGCGGGAATACTGCTCTACATACTTGCCGCAAACGTCGGAGGATTTGCCGACGGATATTCCTCGACGGTGTATAAATTTATAGTTACGGTCATTTCCGCCGTGACAGGCATTTTTCCGTTTTCGCTGTACGAGATTATCATTCTTCTCACCGTAGCGGGAGCATTTTTCGCTATCGGCCGTCTTATATACCTTATGATAAGAAAAAAAGGCAGGCGTCTTTCAATCCTTGCGTCATACGGCTCGACGCTGCTGACGATAGTAACGGCTGTATTTTTCGTATTCATGACCAACAGCGGCGTCAACTACCACCGCTCGCACTTCGCCGACGCAATAGGTCTTGAAAGCGGGGCGGGCTGCACGCCCGAAGAGCTGACCGAAACGGTCTACTATCTTGCGGAAAACGCAAATATCTATGCCGGGCGGATTGAGCTTGACGAAAACAACGTCTGCGCCGAAGCGGAAACGCTCCGTTCGGACGCCGTGCAGGCGATGCGCAGGCTTGCGGAAATATACCCCGTTCTCGACTACCCTCTCCCGCAGCCGAAAGCCGTCATCTGCTCCCACCCGATGAGCATGGCGTACATAACGGGAATTTTCTCGCCGTTCACCATTGAGGCGAACTACAACAGAGATAATGTTGCTTACAATCTGCCGTTCGTGCTCTGCCACGAGCTTGCGCACATCTGCGGCGTAATGGATGAGAAAGAGGCGAACTTCGTCGCCTACCTCGCCTGCATAAACAGCGACAGCGACTACTTCCGCTTCAGCGGCTACGCAAACGGGCTGTGCTATCTCCTCGGCGACTATGCAGAGGTTGCGGGCGACTTTGAGTACGACATGCTTTTCCGTTATCTGCACCCGCAGGTGCTGGCGGAGTATGACAACGAGAATGCGTACTGGGACAGCCTCTATTCCGAGGGCGACGACATTTTCTCCGAAATCTCCAACGCCGTGACCGACACCGTTGCGACCATGAGCGAAACCCTGAACGACGCATACCTCGTCGTGAACGGAGTTGAGGAAGGCACTCACAGCTACTCCCTCGTTTCGGAGCTTATCATTTCCGACTTCCTCGCAAATCGGCGTGCAGCCGAATAACACGGCTATATTGACTTTTCGGAAAGAATATTCTATAATATTTATAATAAAGTGTGCGAAAGGGGCTATACCATGAAAAGTATCAGAAAAGAAATTTTTGACAATCTTCTCATCCATTGCAGCAGCTTTGACATCTGCGGCGAACGAGGCAAGGGCGACAAGGAAAACTCTCTTTTTCTGTACCCCGCCGACCTGGGCGTGACGTCCGACGGAAAGGCGACGATTGAGATTTGCTTTATCCCCGTTGACGACGGAAACTCCGCATTCGTCCAGATTAACACCACTCTCCTCGAAAACATCAACACAGGCAAGCTCCCCGAAATCCTCATGCTTCTCAACAGCGTGAACGCATACTGCATCATCGGACATTACGGCATTTATGCCGACTCGTCGGAGCTCTACCACAAGCAGATTTCGATTATAAACGACCTCGACGACGTTTCCCTCTCCTCGATGCTGATTACCACCATCGACCTTATTCTCGATATGCTGAACAAGGATTACAGCAGGATTATTTCCTGCATTAACGAGCTTTAAAAAAGTGTGAAACAAGCCCCGCTTACTGCGGGGTTATTTTTTTGGGGCTCACGCCGCCTGGCTTTCTGTGTTGTTTTTGGGGGAATTGCCCCAAAACCCCGATTCAGTATTTATGTTTATTCAGGGGGCTCCTCGCCCCCTGACAAGGTAGTATTTGTTTTCGGGCAAGCCCTGCCCCTCACAGACAAGAGAGCACGAAAACAAGCCCGACGCTCTCAAACATACGCCTGTGCACGAGACTGGAATTGCCGACCTATAATGTCTTTTCTCGTTCGTATGCAGTGGCGTAAGTTTTGAGAGATTTTATAGGGGAGTGCGGGCGGAGTTTTGCCAATACATTTTGCGGAGGTTTTTCCGATATGCAGATTTCTCCGTCCCTTACTCAAACAACCCCCTCAGCACCTCGTAAAGCCAGAACTTCACTTCAATATCCCTGCTCTCCTCGGTGCGGATTTCCCGCTCGTACATTTCCCCGAACGTGAGTTCGCTGCGAGCGGGGATTTTAATTTCGCTGACAGCGGGCAGACACAGTGACGGAAAAATCACGCACCACCAGTTCCGTCCCTCACCCTCTCCGATAGTAAGGCGGAGAGCGGAGTACTCGCCCGCAGGCATTGTGACCGTTTCGTATTTCCTCGTCGTGAAATACATATCCGTCACCTCACACGATATTTTGTAGTCGTACCCCATTT
>JAZNLN010000177.1:0-6976 GCA_045579125.1 Ruminiclostridium sp. | reverse complement strand
GCCTTCGCAAGGTATAGAGCCGCTTCGGCAACCTCCTCGGGCGTGCCTGTCCTGCACAGGGGCGTGCAGTCCTTCAGCACCTGCATTTCTTCGTCGGACAGATGTGCATTCATCGGGCTTTCGATAACCCCGGGAGCTATGCAGTTGACTGTAATACCCGACGGGCCGACCTCCTTTGCGAGCGCCTTTGTAAAGCCTATCACGCCCGCCTTTGCCGCCGAATATGCCGCCTCGCACGAGGCTCCGTATACTCCCCACACGGAGGAAATATTTATAATACTCCCGCACTTGTTATGTATCATCGACGGCAGAACCGCCTTTGTAACATAAAATACGCCCGAAAGATTTGTCGCTATCATTTTGTTCCACTCATCATCAGTCGTATCAGTGATTAGCTTTATCTGCGATATTCCCGCATTGTTTATCAGAACGTCACAGTCAGCGGCGTGAGCCGCAAGCGTTTTCGCCTGCTCTCCGTCGGAAATGTCACAGCAGACCGCCGCCGCACCCGTTTCCTCCGAAAGCCGCTTTGCTGTTTCGGCATTAGTGAGGTATGTGAATACAACCTCGTATTCCTTCGCAAACAAGCGCACCATAGCCTCGCCGATAGCGCCCGTACCGCCTGTTATAAGAGCTGTCTTCACATCCTCGCCTCCTTTGCTTTATCTGCTTTCAAATGTGATAACAAGGTCGTCCTTCTTTGCGTCAACCTTAACGCTCATAAGTCCGTCTTCGCCGTTGTCAATAACGATTGCGGCAACCTTGTCCTCAATTTCCTTTCGGATTACACGACGTATATCACGTCCGCCGTACTTTCCGCCGTATGCCTTTGCGGCAACTGTCTTATATGCCTTATCGGTAATTTTAAGCTTAATATCCTTTTCGGCAAGCGCCTCAACCATTTCGTCCATCATAAGACGTGCGATTTCGGCATAATTCTCCTCGGTCAGCGGATTGAATACCACAATCTCGTCAACTCTGCCGCTAAACTCGGGACGGAGGAATTCACGGAGCGCCTTCATCGCCTTCTCCTTGGAAATATCTCCCGCCGTCTTGCCGAAACCAAGACCCGTGCTGTTATCTCCCGAGCCTGCGTTTGAGGTCATCGCAATTACCGTGTTTTCAAAATTAACCACACGTCCGTGCGAATCCGTTACCTTGCCCTCGTCAAGAATCTGGAGAAGAATATTCATAACGTCGGGATGAGCCTTTTCGATTTCATCAAAGAGAATAACGGAGTACGGCTTGCGGCGCACCTTTTCGGTAAGCTGTCCCGCCTCGTCGTATCCGATGTATCCGGGAGGCGAGCCGACGATTTTTGAAACACTGTACTTTTCCATGTACTCTGACATATCAAGTCGTATCAGCGGGTCAACCGTGTCGAACATCTCGTGCGCAAGCACCTTTACAAGCTCCGTCTTGCCGACGCCCGTCGGTCCTACGAAAATGAATGATGCGGGACGGCGGCGTGCGGAGAGCTGAACTCTTGTACGTCTGATAGCGGCGGCAACCTCTTCGCAGGCGGTATCCTGTCCGATAACCTTGCTTTTCAGCACGCTTTCAAGCTTGCCTATTTTCTTGAACTCGGTTTCCATAATCTTCGCCGCAGGAATACCTGTCCACAGCTCTATAACGTTGGAAATATCCGCCTCCGTTACCATAATATTCGTAACAATCGGAGCGAGGCGCTCTATTTCCTCTTTGTTCTTTGCGATTTCGGTTTTAAGCTCGGCTATGCGGGCATAATCAGGGTTTTCAGTTACCGAAGAAAGCTCGTTTTCTTCTTCCTCAAGCTTTTTGTTCTTTTCGATAAGATTTTCGTAATCGGTAAGCTCCTTGCTCTTTATGCTTGCACACGCCGCCGCCTCGTCAAGCAGGTCAATCGCCTTGTCGGGCAGATAACGGTCGGTTATATATCTCTCCGAAAGCACAGCGCATGAGCGCAGAATGCTGTCGGAAACGTGTATTTTATGATGCTCCTCGTAGTAGGTCTTAATGCCCTTGAGGAGCTCTATTGTATCCTCAATGGACGGCTCGTTTACTGTAACGGGCTGGAAGCGGCGCTCAAGTGCGCTGTCCTTTTCGATATACTTGCGGTATTCGTTGAACGTGGTTGCACCGATTACCTGGAGCTCGCCTCTTGAAAGTGCAGGCTTGAACATATTTGCGGCATTCATCGTGCCCTCGCTGTCGCCTGTGCCGACAAGGTTATGCACCTCGTCAATAAACAGGAGTATATTTCCCGCCTGTTTTATCTCGTCGATAAGGGATTTCACTCTGCTTTCGAACTGTCCTCTGAACTGCGTACCTGCTACGAGTGCAGTAAGGTCAAGAAGATACAGTTCCTTGCCCTGAAGCCTGAACGGAACGTCGCCGCTGACAAGACGCTGTGCGATTCCCTCGGCGATAGCGGTTTTTCCGACGCCCGGCTCGCCTATGAGACAGGGATTGTTCTTCGAACGTCGTGACAGAATCTGCGTCACACGATATATTTCCTTATCTCTTCCGATTATGCGGTCAAGCTTGCCGCTGCGTGCCTTTTCGGTAAGGTTCGTGCAGAACGTATCAAGGAACTTAAACTTTTTCTTCTTGCTCTTTTTCTTTTCCTTGCCCTTGCCGCCGTCGCCTTCGTCAGCCTGCGAATCATCATCCTTGCTCTTGCTTTTTTCGGACTTGTCGCTGCTGAACATATTTTGCAGGAACTGCGGGATAATGCCTGCGCCGCCTGCTTTAAAGCCGTCAACGCCGTCCTCGTCGTCAAGGTCAAGCATATCCTCGTCAATCTCGTCGTCGCCGAAAATTGCCTTATAGCTTTCTTCGAAATCCTCCTCGCTTATTCCGAGCTGATTAAGATATTCGCTTACCTGCGGCACTCCAAGCTCCTTGGCGCATTTAAGGCAAAGGCCTTCGTTCTTTTTTTCATCGCCCTGCATTGTCGAAATGAAAACAACGGCAGGTCTTTTCTTGCATCTTGTGCATACCATGTTCATATTTCGTCATCCTTTCCCTGGCTTGTTATTGTTCTACGCAAAGAAATTTATAAGCTCAAAATTATACAGATATTTGAACAGAATTGTTTTATCGATAGTTAGTGTGTTTATAAATATAAGCGAATTATCCGTCAGCGCAATCAGCACCTGAACGAAAATACTTATAAGCACGCATATCAGCAAGCCCTCCGCAATACCGAGCAGACCGCCGAGAAAAGCGTTTATACTGCCGAGTACGGGGATTTTGTTTATTATCTTCATAACATTTGCGATAATTTCAACCAATATCATTATTATAGCAAAAATTGCGGCAAAAATCAACGCACGGAGCGGCACCTTTACAACGGGCGCAATTACCGAATTCATAACCGCCTCGCCCGGGTCGGCATTTTCCATCGTAACAAGACCGAGAATCATCTTGTAGACTGCGTCGTTCTTGCCCGAATTTACCTCTGCGGAATAGCTGCCGAGAACGAGAGGCATAACCTCGGAAATCTTATCGCTTATATCGCAAAGCACTCCGAATGCCGCGCCGTTTCTCACGTTTACTGTAAGCAGCTTTGCAAGCATGAGCTTTTCTATTCCGTACTCGTCAAGCTCGTTACGGGTAAACTGAACAAGTCCGACGGTAATAGCCGCAAAATCGGTCCTTTCCTTATTTATTCCGAAAAGCGAAAGGTCAAGCTCAGCAAGGCCTGTTTCCGAAACATCTATCGCCTCGACATCAAAGGTTACTCTGCCCGAATTGTCGATTTCCGTTTCAAGCTCGTCTATGCGTTTTCCGTTGACATAAGCCTTTGACATGTCAACACCGTTAAGCTGTGTAACAATATTTTCTCCGATTGATTCGTTTACATTCTGCGTAATATATCCCGACAGCGGCTCTCTTATCGAGCTGTCATACACTGCGTCGGACACAACACCGCTGAACATAAGCGCCGCTGCAAGCGCAACCACAAATGCTCCGAAACGCAGTATCGTTGCCGCAGCACCCTTTTTCCAGCATTTGAAAGCAACCGCAATGATAACGGCGGCTATCGCTGCGTCATATACCCAGAAAAATTGTGTTCCCATAAACTAAATTGTCTCCTTTTGTATCGTGTCATATCCAAGCAGATACACTTCTGCTCCGAGCTTTATGAAATGAGAGTAAGATTCGTTGAACTCCCTTTCGTCCGTCAGAGTAAGCTCGCTGTCGTAGCATTTGACCTCGCCGCCCTCAAGCAGATAAATGTTTTCGCCGTAGGATATAACCTCTGACGCAGTCACGGCAACCGACGCCGAGCCTGTCACGGCACAGTCCCTTCCGAGCACCGCAAGCATTGTTCTGTTTGTCGCAACATCGTTGTAAAGCAGTGCGGTTGATTCCGTGCCGATTGACGAGGAAATCAGCGTGCCGCTGTATTCATAGCTGCCTTTCAGCTCGCCGCTGGTAACGCTGACCGTAACGACCGCATTGTCGCAGACAAGCGTAACAAGCCCGTCATATACCCCGATGGAGCAAGGCAGACTGCTTCCGCCGAATGAATACTTCCAGGCGTAGCCGTTTTCGTCGTTAAGGTCAAAGCGGTAGATATTCGTTATGATTTCGCCGCCGCTTACGCCGAGCGTGGCAACAATAACTGCGGTTTCGCCGTCGTTGAACGCAACCCTCACAACGTTTTCGTCAACGAAATTTCTCGTGTATTTCCACTTTCCGTTTCCGTCATAAACGTACAGCGAATTTGAATAGTGCGTGGAGCTTGTGACAATCGCCGCCTTGTCTCCCTTTGAAAGTGCAGCGTATTGTATTTTGCCCTCCGTTTCGTTTTCGTATATACAGCTCGTTTTATTGAAAAGCGAGAACTTGTGCGCCTCCATATCGTACAGCAGTACACGTCTGTCGCTCGTCTGCTGAATGGGCTTTGAGTAGCCGTGGCGATGGGCGTAGTTCTGCTTGCCTGTGGGCGAATATGTGTAGAAATATGTGTCCGTCAGCAGCGAGAAATTCTCTCCGAACTCCTCGAACGAATATGTCGCACTGACAGGAAGTCTCACAGGGAAGCCCTCCTCGCTCGATGTCGTAGTGTCAATTTTTGAGGCTATTCCACGGAGCGGCTCGAAAATCGTTTCCGCATTGAACCAGACGTATGCAAAAATGCAGACAAAAACAAGAATGGTCAGCAGTCGGATAAGCCTTGCACGGCTCTTTCTCTTTTTTCTGTAAGCCACTATATCGCTGAGCGTGCGCTTTTTTTCAGGCTGCTCCTGCTGTTCTTCCTTCTTCATTTCCGATTCAGGCAGTTTCACAAAACCCCTCCCTTCAGTATATTACTTTATTAAGATACAATCCGCACGACGGCAGAGTCTTGCCCGCCTTGTCACGCTGTCCCGTTTCAAGCGAGCACAGTATATCCTCTCTTGTGCGTTTCCCCTCGCTGTAAAAAATCAGCGTTCCAATGAGTATGCGCACCATATTATGTAAAAATCCGTTTCCACGGACATAAAATTCAACGTAATCGCCTCTGCGCTCGACACGGAACGAGTTTATCGTTCTTACTGTCGATTTGAGATGCTCCTTTGCCTCCGCCTTGCAGAATGCGGCAAAATCGTGCTCCCCGACAAAGACCTGCGCCATTTCCGTAAGCTCGTTTTCGTCAAGTCTATACGGATAAAAGAGCGCAAGATTTTCCGTGAAAACATCACGCTGCTTTGCGTTGTTGACGAGGTAAAGATATTCCTTTTCCTTTGTGTCGAAACGTGCGTGGAAGCTTTCGTCGGCATCCTCGCAGGAAATAATCACAATATCGTTCGGGAGCATCGTGTTCATCCCCCGCACAAAGCCGTCGCAGGTTATGCCGTGCTCAACGTGCGCATTGAAGCAGAACTCCCTTGCGTGAACGCCTGCGTCGGTGCGTGAGCACCCGAAAATCGTAACGGGCTGCGAAAGCATAACCGACATTTTCTTTTCAACTATATTCTGAACGGCGACCGCATTTTTCTGACTCTGAAAGCCATGATAATTCGTACCGTTATATGCCATTATTACTTTGAGATTACGCATACCGCTCCTTAAAATGCTATATTATTGACTATCACAAGACCGAACGTCACAGCGACCAGCATAAAAACCATAATATCAAGAGCCGTCAGCTTCATTCTGCGGAGTTTTGTTCTTCCCTCTCCGCCTCGGTAGCAGCGGCACTCCATCGCAGTCGCAAGCTCGTTCGCACGCTTGAATGACGAAATAAAAAGCGGTATAAGAATAGGCACAAGCGCTTTCGCCTTTTTGACAAGTCCGCCTGTGTCAAGGTTTGCGCCTCTCGCTTTCTGCGCCATCATTATCTTGTCGGTTTCTTCGACAAGGGTAGGAATAAACCGCAGGGCTATCGTCATCATCATCGCAAGCTCATGCACAGGGAATTTCACAACCTTCAACGGCGACATCAGGTTTTCTATTGCGTCAGTCAGAACTATCGGCGACGTTGTGTACGTCAGCAGGGACATGCCCACAATAAGGCAGACTATGCGTATTACCATGAACAGCGAAGTCTGCACGCCCTCTGCATACACCGTAATAATCCACCAGCTCAGAAGCGGGTCGCCCTCGCCCTGAACGAACACGAGATTGAGTATCGCCGTAAACAGAATAAGCGGTATAATTGGTTTCAGGCTTTTCAGAATCATGATAAACTTAATTTCGGAAATGCCGTACGCCATTATAACAAAAGCCGCCGCAATGCCGAGCGCCCAGAAATTACCCGCAACGAACAGCATCACAACATATATTATATCAACTATTATTTTCATGCGGGCGTCCATTTTGTGCAAAACGGATTTTCCCGGGAAATATTGTCCGATTGTTATATCCTTAATCATCTTTATCCTTTGTTCAGTTTCTGTAAAATTCTCTCTTTTGCACGTTCTATCGTGTAAATATCTCTGCCTATGTCAAGGCCTTTTTTCTTCAGCGATTCCGCAAGCCGTGAAATCTGCGGAATGTCAAG
>JAZNLN010000176.1:0-2937 GCA_045579125.1 Ruminiclostridium sp. | reverse complement strand
AACAATACGGTAAACGCCGTAGCTTAACGGCTCGTCGAGCCAGCTTGTATCAATGGAAAATACCTCTTTCTCCTCTTCGTCAAAGAAAACTCCGAGCGCCGCTTCGCACTGGCATATCGAAACCCATTCGCCCTTTACGTTCTTTTCAATCCCCATGGAAATAGCAGTTCTGCTCACCTCGGAAGTACCGTACACCTTGATTGCTTTGGCATCGGGAGATACCGTGCCGTCGTCGGTGCTTTCGTCAACGGCGTAAATGAACATATAGGGAGCGTCGGGAACTGCCGAGGTTGTCATAACGACAATATCCGGGTCTACCGCAGTCGTTGTAGGAGCCATGGTCGTTTCCTCGTACTGCGGCATTGTTTTTGTCGTGTGAAGCGTGGTCGTTTCGGCGAGCGCAGGATTCATCGCCTGCGACGTCTGTTCTAAAATAATTGTTGTAGTTGTCGCTGTCGGTGCGGCGGCAGGAGCACCCGATGTATCTGACGTTCCTGTCGGCGTGTTGTTGGAGCTGTCCTTGCAGCCTGCGGCAGAAATGACAACTGCGGCGGCAGTCAGCAGAGATAATATTTTTTTCATATGTAACCGTCCTTTCCCGACTGTTTCCTATTCCTATGTATATAATACCCAAGCGGAATAAAAAAAGTTGCATAAATTTTCAAAAAGGTATTGCAATATCTACATATTGTGGTATAATATAAATACAATACACAATATGGTATAAAGGAGTACGACTATGATAGAAGTAAACGTAATCGGCGGAGAAATCTCCGAGGAAGAAAAAAGAGCATATGTAAACCGTGCCGTTGAGCAGAATCAAGGCAGAGCAATCGACAAAATCAACGTTACCGTAGACGGCGAATACGTTGACCTGGAATATCATTTTGCGGACGTTCCGTTCGACAGAATACGCCGCATTACGGGCTACCTCGTCGGCACTCTTGACCGTTTCAACAACGCAAAGCACTCCGAAGTGCTGGACCGTGTGCCGCACACGACCGACTGCGACGACATTTATGTATGACGTGCAGTCATAAAAAGATTTTTCCGCCGCACGATAAAGTGTGAAACATCACTTGCGCCGTGCGGCGTTTTTTTGCCTTAACCGCTCAATATCCGACGAAATTTTCGATACAGTACTCCGAAACGCTCTCACGCTCCGCCGTAATGTCCATTATGACGAGCTCCTCGTCCGTTGTTTCACGGTACGACCATGCGTTAAGGTAAATCGTCTCGGGCTTTTCGTAGTACGAATAAACGTAGTATTCGGAAAGCCTCTCGTAGCAGGATTCGTCCACTGTAACGCCCTGATACACCGTCGAAATCGTGAAATTCCCGCCGCTGATACAGTCGGCAAGCGTGAGCGGGGCGCCGTTTTCCTTGACGACCACATAATAACAACTGCCGAATCCGCCGACCTGCAAGGTCAGCATATCGCCGTTGTAACAGCTGTAAGCGACCGTTTCGGACGGTCTGCCGCACTGCTCTTCGTACTTCGCCGCAAACTCCCTCGCAAGCTCAAGACGGCTCTCGGAGAATGCCGCCATTTCCTCGTCGGATTTGTCATAGCACGCCGTCGGGATAACATAATCAACGCCGTTTTCGGCATGCACGCCGAAGCTGAAATTGTCGATTTTCTGCCGCCTCACGGCGAAAGTGACCTGCTCCGAAAAATCTCTTTCGTGCCATACCTTTGAGTGCGGCACATTTTTTATATCCTGTTTTACTTCCGTAAGAACGCCGTTCCTGTTTTCAACGACGGTCGTCAGCGTAAAGAGCTCGTGGGCGCTCACGCTGTATTCCCCGCTGAAAAGCTCCGAAAAATCCTCCGCCGGCCGTCCGCCGTCAAGGTCGAAAACCGCCGTGCGGCAGTCGTACCATGTCCTGTCTGCGCCGCCGTCGGGGATAACATACCCGAAAATAACGGACATGTATCCGTTTATGAACTGCGTTTCAAGCGTTTCATAAGTGGTTTTTGAGAATATCCTGCCGTGCGAAAGCGGGAATTTCTCGTGCCCGCCCCACTCCGCAATGTAATCGTCACGGACGGCGGAAAGCTCCGCATATGCCTCCGCAAGCCAGCCGTTTACGTTTGCCGCTGCGTCTGCGTCCTTTATAAACGCAGCCCTTATCTCCGTCGGAAGCAGGATTTCCCCGCCCTCCTCAAAGCGTGCCGCAAAATCAAGCTCGGGTACGCCTGTATAACAGTAGCCCGTAAAACCCTGAGACGATTGGGCGGACTTGTCCTCGTCTGCCGACGTCGTGGCGGACGGCGCAGAGGAAAGCTCCGTTGCCTGCGTTGCGGCAGAGGTCTGCGGAGTGCTGTCCGCAGGGGTAACGCTGCACGCCGTAAATACAGCCGCAATCAGCAGTACCGCTATTTTTTCTTTCGCTTTTCCGAACAAATATACCTCCGTATCCGAATAAATGCCATAATCTCAAAAGTGCAAAGCCCTGTGTTTCCGCAAAGCTCTGCACTTCATTCATAAACGGGAATTATTCCTCGTCGTCGGAGATGTCCTCCGTCTCGTTTTCAGGCTCGTCGTCGGGGAGCTCGTCAACGATAACCTCGTTGCTTTCCTCCGCCTCTGCCGCCTTGATGTCTTCCTCGCTTGCCTGTTCAACTTCCTCAAGCTCGGCGGTTTCGTCGTGCTCAGTTCTTGTGAACGTTACTACCTTTGTGCCCTCCGGGAGCTTCATTACACGAACGCCCGTCGCATAACGGCCCATAGGACGCAGGTCGTTGGCACGGATTCTGATAATAACGCCGTCGGTATTGATAAGGATAACGTCGTCGTCGGGACCGAGTGCCTTAATGCCGCACACATAGCCCTTTTCGTCGCTTACCTTGTAGTTCGTAAGACCGTAGCCGCCTCTGTTCTGTAAGCGGTAGCTCGTTACTAAGTCGGATCGTAGCCATGTCGTTCTGTGAGC
>JAZNLN010000175.1:0-11615 GCA_045579125.1 Ruminiclostridium sp. | reverse complement strand
CTATAAAAGCTCTCAAAATTTACGCCACTGCATACGAACGAGAAAAGACATTATAGGCTGGCATTTCTTGCCTCGTGCACAAGGATACGTTTGAGAGCGTCGAGCTTGTTTTCGTGCGCTCTTGTCTGTTTCGTGCGAGTTCAAAAATATTGCGGAGCAATATTTTTGCGTGTCTGAGCACGGACGGCAGTGCACACACTCCCGCACTTGTGTTGTAAAGCTCCATGCAATGGTCGCCTTCTTTTCCATATTTCTTGGCGAAACAAGAAATATGGCGAGGGGCAAGACTTGTCTGAAAATAAATGCGACCCTATCTGGGGGCGAGGAGCCCCCTTAACAAGCACAAAAACTAAATCCAAAGGACAAGACGATACAAATTGGCATTAGCGCTTTAAAGCTGCGCAGTTGCTGCAAGAAAATCGAAAAATGGGGCTTAGGAGGGGAAATATCCCCCAATACAAAAACCAATCAGCACAAAACGACATCACTGCTTTGGGCACCCCAAAAAAGGGACCCTTAGGGGCTTACCCCCCAAAAAGCTCTTCCAGAAGCTGATAAAGCCACCCCGCCGAGCCTGTGTAGAGCGACCAGCCGCCCCGCCCGAATGCGTCGGGATTGGTGTAGATGTCCGCCGAAAGATAGTAGGGCTCGTTCTTGTAGCGCTCGTCCCTGCCGAAAGGCATGAGCATTTCCGAGAGCCGCTTTGCGTACTCCTTGTCGCCGATACGGAGAAATGCGAGCGCAAGCCACACGGCGGCGTGGGTGTACTGACCGCCGTTTTCCCGCACGCCGACAGGATAACTCATAACATACCCCGCTCTCTCGTGTGTTTCCGAGCGGTCGAATGCGGGCGCAAAAAGCCTGACTATGCGGTTTTTGCTGTCGGTAAGCTGTGAGCGTGCGAACGCCAGGGCACGGCGTGCCCGCTCCCTGTCGGGGAGCTCGGCAAGGACGGAGAATGCCTGCGGAAGAAGGTCGGTTTTGCACTGCACGCTCTCTCTGCTGCCCATTTTTTCGCCGTTGTCGTAGAACGCACGGACGTAGTAGTCGCCGTCCCAGCCGTTTTCGTCTATTGCCGTTTCAAGCTGTGCGATGCGCAGCTGAAGCTCGGCGGCGTACAGGTTATCTCCGTACTTTTTGGCGGTATACATGAACTTCCGAGCAGTCATGACATAGAACATGGAGAGCCACACGCTGACGCCGACGCCGTTCGCACCGACCTCGTTGTAGCCGTCGTTCCAGTCGCCGCTCCCGATTTTAAGCATTCCGTGCATGCCGACCGAAAAGCCCCTGTCAAGTGCCGCCTTGCAGTGCGAATACACGTCCGCCTTTTCGCCGTCGGTCGTAACGCCGATATATTTTTCCCGCTCGTTTTCCGAAAGCGGCTCGCCTCTGCAATAGCGGATTTCCTTATGCAGGATTTCCGTATCTCCCGTTCTGCGCACATATTCCGCCGTCACGAACGGCAGCCACAGCATATCGTCCGAACAGCGTGTTCTTGCACCTTTTCTGCCGTCGGGGAAGTAATGCCACCAGTGGAGCACGTCGCCCTCGGCGAACTGACTTGCGCAGCAGCGGTAAATCTGCCGCATGCACTCCTCGGGTCGGAACGATATTGCCGCAAGTGCGTCCTGGAGCTGGTCACGGAAGCCGTACGCCCCGCCGTTCTGATAAAAGCCTGTCCTTGCCCACATTCTGCACCCCAGCACCTGCCACGGCAGAAACACGTTCGCAAACACGTCGCCGTCCTTACTGCCGCAGGAGATTTTATTCTCCGTGACGACAGGCGCCGAAAAACGCTGTGAATTTACTGCGAGGGGCATGGAAAGCGGACTGCTTCCGTTTCGTGTATAGGAAAGGATAAAGCGTATTTTTTCTCTTCGTTTCGGCGGCAGTATCAGCTTTACCGTAACCGCCGCACACGGATTTGCGAAGCTCTGCGGGACATCTGTCAGTCCGCCCGTTTCTCCCCGCATAAAGGCGGCTTTGTCGCCGGTATGGGTGCATTTGACGTCGGCGGTGACTGCGACGGCTCCGCCGTATAGCGAGCACGGATTTACCGTAACCGCCGCATTTCCCTCGGCGAAACAGCGTATCATTTTCCCGCCGCCGCTGTCAGACATGCCTGCGCCCTGCACGGGCGAAACGAGGTATGAGATTTCGGCAGTCTGCTGCTTTTCGCTGTAAAGCTCCAGCACGACCTGCTTTGCCATGCCTTTTTCTGCGACGCCGACGGTCGTTTTTATGTCGATTTCGCCGCCCTTGACGTCGGTCCGGCAGCGTGAGCGGTAGACGGCAGAATTTGAGCCGAAATGCACCTCCGCTCCGCTCAGAATATCGGTCAGACAGCCTTTTCCGTGCAGGAAAAGGCGTTCTCCGTCGTTGTCGTGGAGAATGTCGTTGTACCACGGCGTGAGCTTGTTTTCACGGCTGTTTATTGCCCAGGTAAATCCGAGCGAGTTCTGCGAAACGAGCGTGCCGAACGATGGGTTGGCGAGGACTGTGCAGTGCGGGAGCTTTTTCTGCGTAACGGTATAGCCCTTTGCGTCAAAGCCCTGTTTTGCGGGATTTTTCGGCGGGAGAGAGCGGCGTATCGGAAGAAAATCCTCGTCCGCCCGTTCGTCGTCGTAGCCGCAGATATATGCGCTTGCGGCACGGAGCAGTATCTCCTCGTCAACCGACAGCGCATTTTCGGGCACATACCTCACGCAGTCGGTGTTTTCCCCTTCGCCCCTTACGACGAGCGCACAGGGAACGCCGCCTCTGCAAAGCGCCTGCACGGCGGTTTCGTACGCCTTTTCCTCCCCCGCACACAGCACGAAAGGTCTGTCGCAGGGTATTCCGTACTGTCCGAGCCTGCTTCTGGGGAGCGTGTTAAGGCTGCACGCCTTTAAAATCTCCTCCGAGGGGCTGAAGCCGTACAGCACAGACGGCAGTATCTTTGCCGCTATGCGTCCCGCAAGAGAGCTGCGGACAAGAGGAGCGGTTATTCGCTCATGGCTTGTATTTTCTGCGGCGGCGCTGTCGGGTGCTCCGTTTCTGCGTATCTGCTCCGCCATGGCAAGCACGGTCTTTTCGCTCTCGGCGTAGCACACGAAAAACGACGACGTGCGGGTTTCGCCGCTGTCAACCGTCATGTCCGCACGGATAAAAATGCACGGCTCGGGAACTGCGGACGAAGAATTTTTCCTCTCCGCCGCCCTGTCGAAAAATCCGAACGGCTTGTTCGGAACGCACGCCTCCTCCCGCCCGAGGCAGTAGGTGAAATCCTCGTCTCCGATAAAGCCTGCGCACATTATCGTTTCTCTGCCGCTGTCACGCTCCTTGCGTGAAGCAAGGAAAAGCTTTTTCTCCTCGTCGTACCGCACCCGAAGAAACATCTGCGCAAAGGCACGGTGTGCGGAAATTTCGGCGTCGTCGGCGAGAGCGGGCTCGATGTAGGCGCAGAGCGTGAGCTTTTTCTGTACGCCCGATATATTCTCCGCCGCAAACACACGGTACTCCGCCGCAAGCTCGTCGTCAACGCTGTGCCTCATTCCCGCACAGATTCCGCCGAGGTTTACATAATACGTCGTTGCGTTCTGCGAAAATTCCGTGCACCGCTCGGTTTTCGGGCTGTCGTCACGCCGCTTGGCAAAGGACAGCACGTTCCCGCCGTCGGCAAAGCCGAAGAATGCGCCGTGAGGGCGCTCGGGCGTCTCGGTTTTTACATAAGCCGATTTTCCGTTTATCCTGCCGCAGCAAAGCCCATTGTCGGCGGCGTATATATTCAGAATGACGTTGGACATCATATTTATCCTCGGGGATATTACGCTTATGTCCTTTATTTCCTCCGTCATAGCCTCGTTGCCTCCTTTTTCGTGCTCGGGCTCGGAATTGACTGCAAGCAGTCCCGTCAGCGCACGCTCCTCCAGCAGCTCGTCCGCCCTCTTCATCTTCGCATTCTCCCCGAAAAGCCTGCACAGCTCAAACCCGCACAGCGTATTCGTAACGCCCGCAAGGCTCATTCCGACGTGGTGCGCCATGTGGCTTTTTACTATTGCGTAGCCGCCGCCTGTGCGCTCGGGGGTAAAGTCAAGCGCCTCGTAGAAACCGTATTTCTCGTGCTCGGCGCCGTATTTCTTCATTTTTTCAAGGTTTTTCACGCACTCCGACGGAGCAAAGGGCATAGCTATATAGCTTGAATACGGGCTCACGACCCATTCTCCGCCCATTCCGCCGCAGAGTGCGTTTTTCTGCACGCCGTGCGCCTTGTACTGATAGTTCAGGGCGTTGTCAAAGGCGTAGTAGCCGCTTTCCGATTTACCCATAACTCCTCCGTATTTTTCCGCCAGCTGACACCGCAGAGCAAAGCTTACCGCCTCGTAGGCGATACTGCCCTCCCTTGTGAACAGCAGCAGCGACGGCATAAAAAATTCGAACATCGTTCCCGTCCAGGAAACGCACCCGCTGTATCCGTCCGCTCTCGACGCAGTTCTTCCCAGCGCCCGCCAGTGACTTTTCGGAGCCTGTCCCGTGGCTATTGCGTAGTAGCTCATCATACGGCTTTCCGACATCAGCAAATCATAGCAGTTCGGCATTTTTTCGCCCGTGTCCGAGTTTATGCCGACCGAGAAAAGGCGGCGGTTTCTGTTGTAGAATATTTTTAAATCCGTGCCGTCTGCGAGCTTTTCCGTGCGCCCGGCGAGGGCGTGCAGCCCTTTTTCCGCCGCATATGTGCCGACCGCCGCAAGACAGCACAGCAGATTTCCGCTGTCAACGCTCGATACGAACGGCGAAACTGTGCCGAGGGTGTGAATGTCGTACCAGTTGAACAGGTTTCCGTGATATTTCTTCAGCTTTTCAAGCGTGCCGAGCGTCTGTTCTATCCGCTCCGCTGCCTCGTCCGTGCCTATTATCCCCAGTCTGTCCGCACACACGCAGGACAGCAGGTACATCCCGATATTCGTCGGCGATGTGTTGGGGCAGACACGGAAAACAGGCGCATACTGAACGTTGTCGGGCGGCAGATAATTCGTGTCACGGCTCACATTATCCGCATAAAAGCTCCACATCTTTTCCGCCTGTGTTTTAAGCATATCTGCGTCCGCCTGCGACAGCCCGCCGCTTTTCGGCCTGCGTTCCCTGTCGGCAAAACGCACGAGCAGCGGCGCAGACATCAGCACCGCTCCATATACCACGCACGGTACAAATCCCGTTATAAGCGCAGCCGCAAGCAAAACGGCGGCGTAGGGAAGCGAGCCGAGCATTTCCGTCCGACTGCCGCCCGCACGGTCAAGCGCAGAGGCGGTCGTCCATTCAAGCAGTTTTTTCTTCGAAACGCACGTTCTCCACAGCGTGCGGACAGCGGCGTCAAGAGCGGTTTCCGTATTCTTTGCGGCAAGCGCAAGCTCCGCCGCCGCCTGCGACAGCAAAAGGCTCACGTTCGACCGTATCGGCGCATAAAAGCGGCGGTTTTCCATAAACGAAAAGCCCTTGGCGGCAAGCGGGAGAAATGCGAACACGAAAGGGAAAACCAGCGACAGCAGAGCCGCCGCAAAAAGCGCACCGCTGCCGACCGCCGCCGCACCCACGCAAAGAGCAAGCGCCCCCGCAGGGGTCAGAGCACGCCGTATATTGTCAAAAAGCTTCCAGCGTGTAAGCGGGGAAAAGCGGCGGTCAAGGATAAATCGTGCGTTCTGGAAATCGCCTCTTATCCAGCGGTGCTGACGTCTGAAATACGCTCTCGGAGCGGCGGGAAAGCTGTCCGACGCCTCTACCGTGCCGACGTATGCCGTTCCGAGCAGTCCGCCTTCAAGAATGTCGTGCGAAAGGACGGTTTCCGCCCTGAACGCTCCGCAGCATTTCTCGTAGAAATCCTTTACCCGCACAAGCCCCTTGCCGGTGAAAATCCCCTCCCCGAAGCAGTCGAAATAAAGCTCGCCCGAAAAGCTGTCGTAGAGAGAGGCGGTGAAACAGCCGCCGTTTCCGCCCATAATGCGGGAAAACGTGGTTTTAAGACAGCTCGTAAGCGTGGACGAAACTCTCGGCACAAATACGCCGTATTTCCTGTTAAGCGGGTGCTCGGCGGCGGCGCACAGCGCAGGTATCGTGTCCATAAGCGGGAGCGTGTCAAAATCAAGCAGCATGAGGTAATCGGGCTTGCCCGCTTCCCCGAGGATTTCACGGAAGCAGTGCGTTCCGTCGGTCAGATACCGCACAAGCTCCTCGACTGCGCCCCGCTTTCTGTCTGCGCCCTGATATTTGCCCTGCGTTTCGGAGAACGTGCGGCGGCGGAGTATAAAAATCGGTGCGTCCTCACGCTCGGAGTACGCTCTTATTGCGGCAACAACCGCCTCGTCCTCCCTGACCTCGGGATAATCCGCCGCAGGCAGGTCGCACAGCAGACAGTACTTTATTTTCTCCGTGCCGTTTCTCGCTCTCGCCTCGGACAGCCTGTAAACCGCTTCGGAAAGCGTGCCTTCGCCGTCCACCAGCGCAGACAGCACGCAAAGCGCCGTCCCCTTTATCTCCTCCCGCTTTATCTGCGGTATGAACGAGCCGCCCTTGACCGAAACGGCGCAGATTCTGTCGGCGGCGGTCTTTACAACCGCAAGCGCAGGGATAAGCGTGAGCGGAAACAGCGCCCCGCTCACAGGCAGAAAAAGCACCGCAAGCAGTACCGACAGCAGCACATTCACAAGAATATACCTTTTCTGCCGCACGAACGGAAATACCCGACGGTAGTCCGCCATAATGAGCCCGCCTATGTCCCTGCCGTTTTTTTCGGCGTTCGTCCTGTACTCGAACGCAAGGCGGTTTTCGTCAATCCCCGTTTCAAAGCTGATTTCCGTAACGGCACGGCGGTAGTTCTTCTGTGTGTCTGCGTCGGACGCCGTGTAGGCGGGGTCGTTCTCAAGCAGCTCGCACAGCGGGTTTACCCGAGCGATAATGCGCTCCCTGTCAAGCTCGCCGAGGGCGTACAGCTTTTCGGCGTAATACTCCGCCTTCTCGGGTACTGCTATACCTTTTTCCGCAAGCACCGCCGCCGTCTGCTCCGCAAAGCTCTCTATATCCGAGCCGCACAGCGGGAGCTCCGTCATAAGCGCCGACAGCGCCGCCGTCACGCTCTCGTCCGTCAGCTCGTCCAGCGCCGCCATACGCTCTCCGACAGGAAACGAACCGTCGTACAGCACAGGCACGTCCTCCGCCGCAAGCAGAGCGGACAGCGTTCGTGCGAACAAAGAGGCGTGCGCCCCGAGCAATTCCTTTCTCTCCGCCGCACGGCGTTTCAGCTTCCGCAGCTTCGGCCGCAGTTTTCTCATGCGTATATGTTTCATAAGCACCTCGCAGTTGTCTTTTTATCGGGATTATTGACATTTCTGCGGCAGTTTATTCGTTCACGGCGGGAAGAACAGATTGGGTTTACAGCGGCGGCGTTTCACACCGCACAAAAATCCCCCGACGCATAAAACTGCGCCGAGGGTGAAATATATCTGTTTTTAGCAGGAGTTGTCCCGCATAAAATCAAAACAAGGCAGTAAACATTAAATACGCATTCGCCGCTTTAAAGCAACGGACGCCCATTTCACATATCACGAACGTCCGCACCCCACCACCCCCTGTTTTTGCTTTATACAGATGATATGCGGAGCAGTTGTGCAGCCCACACCCCGCCCAAGCCCAGCACCGCCACGAGCGAAGCGAAGGCGACGAACGGAGTGAGGAGCGGGTAAAATGACGGCGGCAGGCGGCATTTTACGGCGGTGCGGGATGTTCGCACTTGTCTGTATAAGAAAACCCACGTTGCAATTCCCGCACAGAAAGTCTTTGGAAGGGGGTGCGGGGGATAACCTTTCTTCAGAAAGGTGTCCCCCGAAAGAGTGCCCGCCCCAAATCAAACAAAACATTATCTTCGGAGCGAAAGCCTACAAATCAAATGTGCGAAAGTTTAGGGGCGCCCTTTTTAAAGGGTGCAAAATCTCTAAAAACAAAACTCCCGCAGTTGAAGGCGAGCCGCCTTGGGCAATTCCGCCGCACGCTGAACATGTGCTGTTTTGCACTTTGTTTGTGCGTCGGGGTCAAAATTGCCTTATGGCGCCCACACTAAAAACTACGGGATTAGCTGTTTCTTATAAAAAGCGGGAATGTTCGTCTTTCGTTTCCTTGCAGAGAACGTGCTTACATCCAGGAAACACTGTTGTCGCCTGTTTTGAGCACAAATATATCGACCGTCTGTCTGCCCCATTTGCAGGCGTCGGAGTAATGCTCCGAGGTAACGCCCATGTAGCAGTCGGCTATAATATCGGTCATATCGCCTGTGTCGGAGGCTACTGCGTAGCCGTAAACCTTTGTGCGGTCCTTGCTTATGATATAAAGCTCGGAGCCGAAGGGAATGAGCGTGGGGTCAACTCCGACGGAGCCGATGATAAGCGGTCTGCCGCTGTAAGTGCCGCAGCCCTCTCTCGCCGTGTAGGCGGTAGCGTCGCCCGAAACGATGTAGTCAAACTCGGTCGGGAGCCCGTTTTCGTCAAGCATAAGCTCAAGTGTGTCGCTTTCACGGGTGCTGTAAGGTGTGGCGGCGGCTGTGCCGACAAGAACTACCTCGTCCTTGCCCTGAACGTATGTTGTGTCGGTGACAACCTCGGAGGCATACTCGCCGTCAACGTATTTTTCGGTTACATAAATTCTCTTTGCGGAGTTTGCGCCTCTCGTCTGCACCTGTCTTTCGCCGACTGCGAGATTGGGCGTGGGGACCTCCACGGTCCTGTACGGTATCGACTCGACACGCACACGCTTTATGTAGCTCACACGGCTTATTTTTACCTGCATATCCTCGGTTATTTCCGCTTCAATGTCTGCGGAAATTTCGTCGTCATCGCCGAGGGTAATTCCGTTTTTGGAGAGCAGTTCGCCGAGCGTTCCGCCCACGGTGTAGAAATCGGTTGTTTCGCCGTCCGCTGTCACGCTCACCTTGTCGGCAGTCGTTACATTTATTTCTCCGCTTTCGGTTATTCGTGCGTCGGCGGCGGGGAGCATCTCGTCGTAGCTGCTGAACGCTATTCCTGCTTCACGCAGGACATCGGCGGTCTTTTCGCCCTTTCTGACCGTAAGCTCGGCGGCGTGAGCCCCGTCTACGGTTATTTTTACGTCTATGCCTCTGTCGATGGTTATGTGGATTTCGTTGCCGTCAACGTTCGTTACTGTGCGGCAGTCGGCAGGAGCGAGCGTGTAGCCGCATGATGCGAGAATTTCGTCCGCATCGGAGGACGCTGTGCTGTAAACACGCTCCCTGCCGTCGTCGTTTATTATAATAGTGTTTCTTCGGCAGAATGCGCCGAGCGTCAGTATCAGCGCAGCCGAGCCTGCCGCCGCAATAACGGCGTTGAAAGCGGCTCTGCGCTTGCCCGACATGCGTCGGTCCACCGCTTTTTCGGCGGCGTTGAAAATATTTTTAATTATCATGTTTTCTCCGTTTTCTTTTGTTCTGCACATTATTTTTGTATTTTTGTTTCACTTTCGGATATTATACAAACGTTTTTTGAATATGTCAAACAAAAACAAAGCTCTGTTTTTGTGCATTTTTAACAACCCATTTATGCCTAAAAAACCCGCAAACCCTTTATTTGCCTGTTTTTGCAGGTTTTTTAGTTATTGTATACAACGAAAATGTATACTTTTTTGTCATAGTAACCAAAATCGCCCTTTATATATTCAGCCGTTTCAGCCGCATCGCCGCTTTTTCCCAGTCAATATGCGAAAAAATCGCTTTTATGTACGCCGTGCGGTCGCCCCCTCGGTCGAGCAGGTACGAGTGCTCCCAGACGTCCGCTGCCGCCAGCGGCGCATACTCCGCAAGGTAGCCGATATCCTGATTACGCACGCAGATAAGCCGTATACGCCCGCAGCGGTCTGCGGCAAGCACGAGGTACCCCGAGCCCTTGAACGCCTCTGCGGCGGCGAGAAATGCCTTTTCGGCGTGCTCCTCCGTGCCGAGCGTGCGCTCCAGACGTTTCCTGAAAGCGGGAGGAATTTCGCACGGGTGCGGCGTGAGCGACGAGAAATACAGCTCGTGGTTATACATCCCTCCCGCATTGAACAGCAGACCGCACGAAAGCTGATACGGTACCGAGCGACGGTGCGTGAGGAAATCGTACACCGAAAAGCGGCTGTACCTGCCGTTGGCGGCGATAAGGCGGTTGAGCCTGTCGACATAGCCCTTGTAAAGCTCGTAATGGAGCGTTATCGTTTCACGGCTCACCGCAGGCTCAAGCGAGTCGGCGGGCCAGGGCAGAGGCTTTGCACGGAACGGATAGTGTTCGATTTTCATTTCGGCACATCCTTTCTATATAATATAGTATACCCGCAGTCAGCTCCGCCGAATGCCGAAAGTGCCGTATGTGCTGCGGGATATAACGCTCACGCTGAAAAGCGCTTACCGAATAATATATGACGGAACATGGCGAAAAATACTATCCGTAAAAACTCTCCGTCGGCGAACATTGCGTGGCTTACAGAAGAAATCCCGCCGCTGCGCCTATCACGGCGCCGAGCACTGTCATCAGAATTGCTGCGCCCACAGGCATACGATGTCCTTTTTTCCCGTTCATAACCGAGTTCAGCAGTTTTTCTGCGTTTTCGGACAGCTCGCTCTGCGGCACGGGCTCGCTCTGCGGTTTCAGAAAAAGCAGACAGCGTTCGAAATATCTGCTGTCCGTGTCCTTTATTTCAACAACAAGCTTGTTTACCCCTCTCATATTTGCTCCTTTCGTTTACGATTACTGAATGTTATATTTGAGAATATTGGAGCTTAAATTAAATTTATTCACCTTTTCAACAGCTTTTTCGTGTTGAAAGTGTGGAAAACTGCCATTTTTTTAATTTTTGGCATGCAAAACTGTTGAAAACTCTGTGGAAAGTGTTAAAAAACCGCATTTTCAAAGGAAAAACAATTTTTGTGAATCGGGGATTACACACCTTTTTCGGCGTAACCAAAACGTAAAAAACCATACTGCAATATGCACAAAAACAGGCGGGTCGACCCCTGCAAAATTTATAGCCTGTTTTTCGGCTTTAACAATAGGTTTTGCGGATTCTACAAAAATTAAATTATCAGATTAAATTTACCGTCGGTATTTAAGTGGATTTTACAAGGGGTAAAATCGGGGTTTTCAACAGGTTTTCCTGTTGAAAGTGTGGAAAACTGTCCCTTTTTCTCCGTTTTGGAGCTATGAACGGTTGAAAACTCTGTGGAAAGTGTTAAAAAACCGCAGTATCAAGCCACGCACTTTACTATATGAAATGATGAAACACACGCCCGCTATGAACAGGCGGAACAAAAACCCGTAACATTATCATGGTATGCTGTCAGAAATGCCAGTCTTTGGGAAGGCGGCTCTTTTGGGAGAGAGTTTTTGAAGATATGCGCCCTTTAAAAAGGGCGCCCCTAAACTTTTGCACATTTAATATACACGCTTTCGCTCTGAGGACAGTGTTTGCTTGATTTGGGGTGGGCACTCTTTAGTGTGTTCGCTATATAGAGGTTTTTAACCCCGCCGTTTTGCAACTGCTGGGTTAGCTGTTTCTTATAAAAGGCGGGAATTGCCCAAGGCGGCTCGCCTTCGGGGGACACCTTT
>JAZNLN010000174.1:0-2519 GCA_045579125.1 Ruminiclostridium sp. | reverse complement strand
TGCTGACGGTATGCTCCAAGAACGAGCACGAAAACGCAATAGCGGGGCTGAAACACCCCGACGGCACGCTCCGTCCCGACGATTTCGCCGTAATCAAGGCGAACTGGGACAACAAGGATTTAAACATTTCGCAGACGGCGGCGGAGCTGAATATCCTCCCCGAAAGCATAGTATTCGTTGACGACAACCCCGCCGAGCGGGCTATCGTAAAGGCACAGCTCGGCATAGAAACGCCCGTAATGGACGAGGTTGAGAACTATATCCGCACAATCGACAAGAACGGATATTTTGAGGCGCTCCGTGTGTCGGAGGACGACCTGAAACGAAACGAGATGTATAAGGCGAACGCACAGCGTGCAGCGGTGCAGGCGAGCTTTGCCGACTACGGCGAATACCTCGACAGCCTTGACATGACGGCGGAAATAGAGGGCTTTACGCCCATGACCATTCAGCGTATCGCACAGCTGACCAACAAGAGCAATCAGTTCAACGTGACAACCAAGCGGTACACTGCGGCGGAGATGGAGGAAATATCCGCCGATGAAAGGTATATCGACCTTTACGGCAGGCTTGCGGACAAGTTCGGCGACAACGGCATAGTTTCGGTCGTAATCGGCGAGAAGAAAGGCACGGAGCTGCATATAGACCTGTGGCTTATGAGCTGCCGTGTGCTGAAAAGGGATATGGAGCTTGCGATGCTGGACGAGCTTGTAAAGCGTGCGGCGGAGGCGGGCATAAAGGAAATATTCGGCTATTATTACCCTACCGCAAAGAACAATATGGTGCGTGAGCTGTTCGGCGTGTTCGGCTTTGAAAAAATAAGCGACAGCGACGGCAGTACCGTATGGAGGCTCCTCACGGAGGGATATGAAAATAAAAACAGGCATATAAAAATCAAGTGAAGAAAGGAAAAGAAAAATGGAAGAGATTTTCGAAAGGCTGAACGGGATTTTCAGAGATGTTTTCGACGACGACAGCATTGAGGTGTACGAGGATACGACCGCCGACGACATCGACGACTGGGACAGTCTTAACCACATCACGCTTATCGACGCAGTTGAAAGCGAATTCGGCGTAAGCTTCACCATGGGCGAGGTTTCGGGCATGAAGAACGTCGGAGAAATGGCATCAATTATAAAGGAAAGAATGTAAATGAAACAGATAACAAAAATACTCACAGAAATCGTGTCGCAGGCGTTTGCGGACTGCGGCTATCCCGCCGGGCTGGGTGCGGTAACAGTTTCGGACAGACCCGAGCTCTGCCAGTTCCAGTGCAACGGCTCATTTTCCGCCGCAAAGCAGTTCAGGAAGGCTCCGTTCATGGTAGCGGACGAGGTTGTGGCAAAGCTTGCGGAGAACCCCGTGTTCTCCAAGGCAGAAACGGTAAAACCCGGCTTTATCAACATGAGCGTAACCGACAGCTTTATACTTGAGCTTGCAAACGAGCTTTACAGCGACGAAAACGCAGGTATCCCGCAGGCAAACGCAGGAAAAACCGTTGTCATCGACTACGGCGGACCTAACGTCGCAAAGCCGCTCCACATCG
This sequence comes from Ruminiclostridium sp., assembly GCA_045579125.1. Taxonomy (GTDB): domain Bacteria; phylum Bacillota; class Clostridia; order Oscillospirales; family Ruminococcaceae; genus Ruminiclostridium_E. Next base: position 973 of record JAZNLN010000174.1, on the reverse strand, counting down.
GACATCTCCGCTCGGCGATAATCGGCGAAACGACAAAGCGCATGGCGAGGGCTACGGGCATGAAGGTGCTCGGCGACGTGCACCTCGGCGACTGGGGTCTTCAGATAGGACTTGTTATTGCGGAGCTGCGTGAGCGCTACCCCGAATGGAACTGCTTTTCCGAGGATTACAGGGAGGGCGACGCTGTTCCCGAACTTACCGCAGAACAGCTCAACGAAATATACCCATTTGCGAGCGCAAAGAGCAAGACCGACGACAGCTTCAAGGAAAAAGCGCATATCGCAACCTACGAGCTCCAGAGCGGAAAAGCGGGATATATTGCGCTGTGGAAGGAAATAATCCGTGTGAGCGTGGCTGACCTCAAAACGAATTACAGCCGCCTCGACGTCGATTTTGACCTCTGGTACGGCGAAAGCGACAGCGACAAGTATATAGACGAGCTCGTTCAGACGCTCGAAGACAAGGGTCTGCTCCACGAGAGCGAGGGCGCAATGGTTGTGGACGTTGCCGAGGAAAGCGACAAGTCGCCCATGCCGCCCGTTATCATCAAAAAATCCGACAATTCGGCAATATACGCAACAACCGACCTCGCAACAATTATCCAGAGAAACAGGGATTTTACGCCCGACGAAATCTGGTACGTCGTTGACAAGCGCCAGGGACTGCATTTCGAACAGGTTTTCCGCTGTGCAAGAAAGGCAGAGCTCGTCCCCGAAAGCACAAAGCTCGTCCACATGGGCTTTGGCACCATGAACGGAACGGACGGAAAGCCGTACAAGACCCGTGACGGCGGCGTAATGCAGCTGTCGGTGCTGATTGATACGGCGAAAAATGCGGCGCTCGAAAGACTGTCGCCCGACAATTTCGGCAGCGAGGAGGAGCGTATCGAAACCGCAGAAAAGCTCGGTATCGCCTCTATCAAGTTCGGCGACCTTATCAACCACCGCTCCAAGGACTATATCTTCGACCTCGA
>JAZNLN010000173.1:0-6168 GCA_045579125.1 Ruminiclostridium sp. | reverse complement strand
TTGTTTTTCTTGCAAGGAATGGTTACAATGTAACTGCTTTCGATGCCTCTGAACAGGGCTTATCAAAAGCGAGAGAATTAGCTGACAAATGTGGCGTGAAAATAGATTTCTTTAAGGCGGATGTGCGTGATTTCAGACTTGAAACAGATTACGATATTATCTTTTCAAGTGGCGTATTCCACTACATTCCGCCTGAATTGCGTGAAAGCGTTATTGATAATCTGAAAATACATACAACTCCAAATGGTATCAATGTAATAAATGTCTTTGTAAGAAAGCCGTTTATTCCTCTGCCTCCTGACATAGAGGCCGAAGAACTTGCGGCAGGAGATTGGAAATCGGGCGAGCTGTTTACATATTATCACGATTGGCTGTTCCATAAAAACGAAGAATGGATTTTCGATTGTAACAGCAGTGGAGTTCCTCATAAGCATTGTATGGACGTATTGATAGCAGAAAATGTTTAAGTTGCCGCAAAAATTAACAGGACAGCATTTTATCGCCGCTGTCCTGTTTTTAATTCGTATGAAATCACTTCCCGCTTATAACACGATACGCTCATCAATTCTCCGTGCAAACGAGTATGTATATGGCTTAAAATACTTGCTCCAGAAATTAAGTGCGGCAGGGTTAATCGTTTCATAGTCTACGCCGAGGTGAGTTACCCCCTCGGCTTTAAGCATATCTGCAATAAACGCAAGCAAGCCTTGCGCAATACCACTGCCACGATAATTCTCGTCGAAATAAGCGCCGTCAATATGTTTTTCGGCGAAATTTTCAAATACAATGCTCATTTTCTGTACCCCGCTTTCATTCTCTTTGCTTTGAAATTTTCATCATAAAGCCTTTGGTACAGCCGCCAGCGTTTTTCGTCAAGTCTGCCCGATTCAAGCGCTTTTTTTACTGCGCAGCCGGGCTCGGTGTCGTGTCGGCAGTTGCTGAATCGGCACTGTGAAAACAGCTCGGTTATATCGGAAAATGTGTCGTCGATACCTTCGTCAATGCCGCATATGCCGATTTCTCTCATTCCGGGAGTGTCGATGATTGTGACGCCGTTATCAAGCACGAAAAGGTGCCTGTATGTGGTCGTATGTCTGCCTTTTCCGTCGTCCTCTCTTATGCCGCTCGTTTTCATAACCTCTTTGCCTGCAACAGCGTTCAGCATTGTGGATTTGCCAACGCCCGACGAGCCTATAAGAGCAATAGTGACGCCGTTTTTGAAATACTTTTGCAGAGCCTGCATGCCCTCGCCTGTAACAGAGCTTACGGCAATTACATCGGTCTTGTCGGAAACGCTTTTCACCTCTGCGATATATCTATCCGTATCATCGCACAAATCCGCTTTGCTCAGAATTACCACAGGAATACCGCCGCCCTGTTTCGTTACGGCTATGTATCGGGCGATTCTTCCTGCGTTGAAATTCTGATTAAGAGAAGTGACAATAAACACATAGTCAAAATTCGCCGCCATAGGCTGTTCAACCAGTGTTTTTACATATCCGTCCGCATGACCGCTTCGGTCGGGTCGGGAAAGATATGTTTTGCGTTCAAGTATTTTCTCTATGAGCGAATCGCCGTAAGGATTGAAAATAATTTCAACGTAATCCCCGACGACAGGAAAATCTCCGCTGTTGTAGAGATTGCCTTTCAGCTTTGCGCCGATTTCGCCCATTTCTCCTATCAGGGTATATCGCTCACGCTGTACCTCTGATACCCGCATAATATTTTTTTCGTTAGTCATTTCAGTAACCATTCCTTTCAAATTAAAGCCTGTTTTCCTTGAGCATAACCTCGGCAGTCCCCGAGGGAAAGGCTGCGGCATAGAAAAGAAAGGACAGTCCGAATGCATTTCGGGCGCAAAAAAGCCGCAGCAAAATCCGCTGCGGCATAAGCATTTTAAGATAAAACGGTTACTTTAAAACTGCCGAGGTAATTCTGCTCTTACTGTTTTTGTTTTTCATCATTGTATAGGTCATCTTAATTACCTCGCTTTCCTGAAATATCGGTTATAAAAGCATTTGTTTTAAAACCATAGCCATTATAGCACCGTTTTCGTGCTTTGTCAAGCATTAAATTATATTTTTCCGCACGTTATCCGCACAGGCTATTCTTCCCGCCTGAATGCGCCTCGTTTGCTGCGCATGAAGAACAGCAGCCCGATTAAATGCTCGTGGTAGGGAATGAAAACGCCGTCGTCTATCATTTGCAGGATTTCCTGCTCGGTCGCCCATTTTGCGTCGGCAACCTCCTCTGCCTGGAGCGTGAGCTCCGACAGCTTCACGTCACGGTTTACGACATATATATCGTCAAAGCCCCTGTCAAAGTGAACTGTAAGTATGGGGCGGTTGTCGGAAAAATCAACGTTTATCCCCATTTCCTCGTGCAGCTCACGCTGAACAGCCGTCTGCGAATTTTCGCCCGCAACTGCGCTTCCGCCGCATGTGATGTCCCACATTCCGCTCCATCCTTTTTTGAAATCCTGTCGGCGCTGAATGAGCATTCTGTTGTCGGAACTGAAAATACAGCAGTGAACGACGATGTGGTAGGTGTTTTCGGGGTGTTCCCCGTCTCTTTCTCTCGTGCGCCCCAGGGATACCCTGTCGGCGTTGTATAAATCAAAAAGTTCCATATTAGGTTTATTCCTTTTAATTTCTGCTCCGCAGTTCCTCCGAAAGCGCCTTTATCACGGCACGGTCGGAGTCGGATTTGATTCTGTATTTTGTGCGGGAGTAGAAGTTGTCGTTAGTGTCCCATATAACGGGCACAAAGCCGTTTTCCGCAAGCTTGCGGAGGATTATTTCGACGCACTCGGACGAGGTTTTGTATATCGCATTTCTGTCAAAGTTCGACGAGGGGTAGTTTACCGAGGTTTCGCCGAGGAAAACGGGTATGTTCTTCGAAGAAAACGCCTCGTTGAGCAGCTTTATCTGACCGTCCGTGTAATCCAGCCAGTCCTTGCCGCCGATTCTGTTCGACCAGTACATCGCATTATCGACGTAGTGAACTGATACCATGAGCCTGTCGGAAACCGTGTCCTTCGGCATTTTGAAGCTCGGAGAGGTCGTGTTGTCGATATTCGTCCAGTAGCCCGAAACTATGAGCACACGCTCGGCGTTGTTGCCTCCTGTCGAGCGTACAGCGTCGACGAATGCCTGATTGAGCGTGTTCGTCATTTCGTACGCCTTTGCTTTGTCAAGCTCAACAAGATTTCCGTAGCTGTCGAACTGATTTCCGCCGAGGTATTCGTTGTAGCCTTCAAAAACAAGCGTGTAGGGGTAGTCCTTGAAATATTCCGCAATCTGCGTCCAGAGGTTTGTGAATATCTTTTTGCATTCTGCGGTGGAATTGCGGCGGATTATGAACTCGTCGAAGTGGTGAATGTTTACTACGGCGTACAAATCGGCGTTGTGGCAGTAATCAACGATTTCACGCACACGCTCTATGTAGTCGGCGTTAATGGTATAGGTGCCGTCATTTTTCATCATATTGCCCCAGAAAACAGGGATACGCACCGTGTCAAAGCCCTCTGCCTTTATGCCGTTTATGACCTCCTGCGTGGTGACAACTGCGCCCCAGCAGGTTTCGTAGGACTGCGGCGTGTTATTGCCGATAACGGGTATCCATTCGTAGGTTTTCTTCTCGCAGTTGCTCGCCTCGTATGCTTCCATTGTGTTTCCGAGGTTAAGACCGACCCCCATTTCCCTCGCCACTTCGTTTGCGGTGAGCGGTTTTCCCGCCTGAGGAGGCTTTGCGGTGGTAGTTTCGGGCTTGGTTGTTGTTTCGGCCGCCGTAGTGGTTGTGGTGGTCTTGGCGGTTGTTTTTGCGGCAGTCGTGGTTGCCGTCGTGGTTGTCACAGCCGCAGTAGTTGTTGTCGCCGCAGCGGTTGTTGTTTCTGCGGCGGTTGTTTCGGTTGTAGTCACAGCGGCAGTTTCCTCCGTAGTCGTGGCAGCCTCCGACGACGCTGCGGTCGTTTCTGCTGCGGCAGTTGTCGTTTCGGCCTCGGCGGCAGAGGTAGATTCTGCTGTCGTAGTTGTCGTTTCGGCTTCGGTAGTCGTAGTTTCAGCCTCGGAGGAGGCAGTGGTTGTGGTTGCCGCCGCAGTTGTGGTTGCCGCAGGCTCCGTCCCGCCGCATGCAGCGGCGCTCATCATCATTCCCGCCGTTAAAAGCAGGGCAATTATTTTTCTTTTCATATTTTTCCTTTCGATGTGGGGTGTGTCTGAAATCCGTCTTTTGCAAGGTGCGGAAAACAGCGTGCCGACAGCAAAAACGAGTTTCGCCGGCAGTGTTTTTATTATTCTATCACATTTGTATTTTGATGTCAATAACAGTGGTTTGGTTGACAAATAATATGCCGTATTGTATAATTAAAACAGGTTATTTGCCGTGGGATATACACGGCGGCGAAAAAATCCGAGGATGTGAGTAAATGAAACTGCAAAACATAATTATTCCCGAGAGAGAATCGGAGATGTACCTCCGTGGCGGAGAAATAAGCGAAGGAAAAATTGCTCTCGCCAAGGGTGACACGGCGTCGTTTGACACCTATTTCAACGCCTTTTACTATACCAAATACAGGGATTACACCAACGCCGAAAGCGTGACATTTTCCATGTCGTTCAGGGGCGGAGTTACGGTCAGAATGTGCGTATTCGACGGAGAAAGACGTGTAATAACCGAGAAATCGTCGGACAGCGGCGAAATTTCGGTGTTCGTCGATTTTTCGAAATTGCCGCCGAGAGGTCTGCTGTACCCCGAAATATACGCCGAAAGCGACTGCGAGATATATTCGGGAGAATACTCGGCAGAGGCCCGAAGCAGGGAAATCAGCGCCGCAGTAGCGATATGCACCTTCAGACGTGAACAGTACGTTATGCGCAATATCGAGTATATGCGAAACTTCGATTTCAGCTACATCAAAAAGGTTTTCGTAATCGACAACGGCCGCTCGCTTAATCCCGGAGCAGTTTCCGACGAGCGCATATCCGTACTTCCGAACAAGAACTACGGCGGAAGCGGCGGCTTTACAAGAGGTCTTATCGAGGCGTACGAGGGCGGCTATTCGCATGTTATCCTCATGGACGACGACGTTGAATTCAATCCGAATACGCTTGAGCAGATGACGATTTTCGTTTCTATCCTCAAGGACCGATACAAGGACAGCTATTTCAGCGCCGCAATGCTCCCTCTTTGCGACACGCCGTACATGCAGTATGAAATGGGCGCTGTGTGGAACGGCAAACGGAATACGGCGATGAAAACCGATTCCGACATACGAGAGCAGAAGGTGCTCCTGGACAATCTTGACAATCCCGAGCCGAACTACGGCGCATGGTGGTGCATACTTATGCCCTTGTCGGTTGTTGAAAAGGTCGGGCTTCCGTTCCCGTTCTTCATCAAGCTTGACGACATCGAATACGGTCTGCGCCGTTCTAAGGACACGGAGATAATAACCATGAACGGCATTTCGGTTCTTCATGAGCCGTTCGACAGAAAAGCAAGCCTGCACCTTGAATATTATTTCGTTCGCAATGCGCTCGTTATGGACAGTGTGCACGGTTACGGCGCAAGCAAGGCGGCGTCGCTTTTTGTTCACATGATGGGCAAGCAGATACTGCTTTACCGTTATGATAATTGCCGCATTATTCTGCGTGCGCTGAACGACTATCTCAAGGGAGTTGATTTCTTCCTTTCCTGCGACGAGGAAAAGCTTAACACCGAGCTTATGAAGGACGTGCAGCAGCTGACAAAAACCGAAGATGTTGCAGGCTGGAGTGCCGACCTTATAGACGATACTCACGCTGCGGAAAAAATGACATTTTTCGAAAAGCTGACCTTCGGCGGACATCTTATTCCGTCGTGGTTTCTTGACAAGAAAACGGCATTTCTGCCGATGTCGAAGCTGAATGCGCATGATGTTTTCCTCAAAAAAGAGGTAGTCCAGTATCAGCTTGACGGCACAAAGGCACTTGTAACAAGAAGAAGCTTCAGATTATTCTTCGGATACTGCGTGAAATGTGCGTTAGGCGGTCTGAAGATTATGTTCAGATACAAGGGTCTTCAGAAAAAATACATCGCCCGCAAGAACGAAATTACGTCCATGGAATTCTGGAAAAAGCATCTTGGCATAAAATAAAAACAAGGCTGTCGAAAGGTAATCTTCGACAGCCT
>JAZNLN010000172.1:0-11717 GCA_045579125.1 Ruminiclostridium sp. | reverse complement strand
TAGTCGGAACCTGCGTCCTGTGCGTCCTTAATCTTTTCGCCCTTAGCGAAAACCATTGTTCTTACAGTCTTACCTGTACCGTTAGGGAGAACAACCGCACCACGAACCTGCTGGTCTGCGTGACGGGAGTCAACGCCTAATCTGATGTGTAATTCAACTGTTTCGTCGAACTTTGCCTTTGCTGTCTTGCAAACGAGATCGCAAGCTTCAGCTGTTTCGTATAATTTGTTGGAGTCAACGAGCTTTACGCTGTCAACATACTTCTTACCATGCTTCATCTATTATCCTCCTTGTGGTCAAACGGTTTTACAACCTCCCACGTCATTATTGTTTTAGCTTAATTAGTCAACTACTTCAACGCCCATGGAGCGTGCAGTACCTGCGATCATGCTCATTGCAGCTTCAACTGTGCCTGCGTTAAGGTCTGCGCTCTTCTGCTCTGCGATAGCCTTAACCTGAGCCTTTGTAATCTTGGCAACCTTTGTCTTGTTAGGTGTACCCGACGCTGTTTCAATGCCGCAAGCCTTCTTGATAAGAACTGCTGCGGGAGGAGTCTTTGTGACAAAAGAGAAACTTCTGTCAGCGTAAACTGTGATAACAACAGGGATGATAAGACCTGCGTCATTCTTTGTGCGCTCATTGAATTCCTTTGTGAACGCCATGATATTTACACCATGCTGACCTAATGCAGGGCCAACAGGGGGAGCAGGAGTAGCTTTTCCTGCGGGAATCTGTAATTTGATAAATCCAACTACCTTCTGAGCCATTTTACTTTTACCTCCAAAAAACTTAAAGAACTCACTTTAATTTATTTTTTCTATTGAGGAAATATCGAGCGTACCGGGAGTTTCACGTCCGAACATGGATACGATTGCGAGAACCGTTCCGTTCGCTTCGTCGATTTCCTTGATGGTACCTTCAAATCCCTCAAGCGGGCCGGACATAATCTTGATAAGATCGCCGACTGCGTAAGATGCATTCGTAACCTGCTTGGCTACGCCGAGGTTTGCAACTTCCTCGTCTGTGAGAGGAATGGGCTTTGATCCCGGGCCTACAAATCCCGTAACACCTCTTGTGTTGCGGCAGATGTACCACGATTCGTCCGTCATTACCATTTTAACGTAAACGTAACTCGGGAAGAGCTTTTCTTCAACTTCCTTCTTCTTGCCGCTTTCCGTCTCAACCGTAACCATTTCGGTAGGAACCATGACATCTTCAATCAAATGGTTTAAATTTCTGTTTTCAACAAGAGTTTTAATGTTGTTTGCATCCTTGTTTTCATATCCCGAATAAGTATGCAGGATATACCATTTAGCCTCTGACATCTTTTACCCCTTACTCAATTAAAATATCGGTTTTCCGAGCGCAAGCATCAAAGCGATGTTGAAGATTGTATCAACGCCCCAGATAGCAATACCTGAAACTACGAGAGATACAATAACTACGACCGTGTTGTTGAAAACCTGCTTTCTCGAAGGCCACACTACCTTTTTAAATTCGGATCTCGCATCTTTGAAATACTTTACTATCGATTTCTTGGGCTTCTTGGCAGCCTGTGCCTTTAAGCTGTTCTTTTCATTATCCTTTTTAGCCTTAGCTTCTTCCTTGGACAATGATTCGAGCTCTTTTGCCATTTACGAATCCTCCTTTACTTGGTTTCCTTGTGGAGAGTGTGCTTGCGGCAGAACTTGCAATGCTTGTTCATTTCAATTCTGTCAGGATCGTTCTTCTTGTTTTTCTTGGTGTTGTAATTGCGCTGCTTGCATTCTGTGCAAGCGAGTGTAATTTTAACTCTCATGTTCGGCACCTCCTATTTTATTGCTCGTCCGTTCGAACGAGTTTAAGCCTCCCTCATGTCCGCCGCACCTTTTGCTGCGGAAGGGACCGTGCAAAAAACTGCACAAAAAAATAAGCCCCTTTTCGAGGTAATAACATTCTATCACATTTATCAGTGCTTGTCAAGGCTTTTTCTTTCCTTTTTTAAAATATTCCGAATTTTTACAGACCGCCCGTTATTCGTTGACAAAAACATTGTTTTTTGGTATAATTTTACTATACCCTTCATTAAAATAATTAAAAAGCGGAAAGGAATTTATTTATGAAAATATGTAGAAATTGCGGTTCAGCCAACAACAACGAAAACAACTTCTGCAACAGATGCGGTTCTTCGGAATTCAGCGAGGCGACCGATTCCATTCAGCCTGCAGCTCCCGCAGTATCCGAGCCTGCCCCCGCATATATTTACAAAAAGCCCGATTTTACATGGTATGACGTGTTCACGATTTTCGGCTTCGTAGCCTCGGTTATCGGCTGCTTTGTCATAACCCTCATCATCGAACCGTTCGCTCTTGTGGGAAGTGTCTGGGGCTTTTCAAAGGGCAAGCGTTACAAAGCGCTTGCGGTAGCCGCTATCGTTATCGCTTCAATCAGTCTTTTTATCCGATTTTTTGTAACGCTTTGCAACATCGGAGCGCTTCCGAAATGGATTGTTGCAGGCACACTCGGTTAATAAAAACGGCAGCTGCCGTGTTTTATAAAAAATCAACGCATAAAGGAGCAAAACAATGGACATCAAAGCAAAAATCGACGAAATTGTCGAAAAGGTAAAGAGCGACCCGAATTTCGCCGAGGAATTCAAGACAAACCCCGTACAGGCGGTTGAAAAGGTAATCGGCGTAGACCTCCCCGACGACGTTATCAACGGCGTTGTCGACGGCGTAAAATCAAAGGTTTCCTTTGACGGAATCGCTGACAAGCTCGGCGGACTGTTCGGAGCAAAGTAAGCCTAATCGGTACGAATATACAGGTTATTGAGGAAAATCCTTTTGAAAAGGGGTTCCCCCAAACTCCTTTTCCCAAACTTTTTATATTGATAGCAGACTGACAGGGGTAAACCCTGTCAGGCTTCTATCAATTTCGAAAGTCTTTGGAAGGGGGTATGGGGGATAACCTTTCTTCAGAAAGGTTTCCACCAATAACCATCTATCTTGCGTACCTTACAAAAAACGGATTGAAATTCACCTCGTCGTACAGCGTTGTGTCGCCGCCGTGGCCTGCGTGGACGATGTACTCTCCACGGAGAGCGGCTACACGCCGCAGTGACTGTGCCTGTGCGCCCGAGTCCCCGCCGTAGCAGTCGGTGCGTCCGACCGAGCCGCAGAAGAACGTGTCCCCCGCAAAAATGCGGTTGCCGCCGATGTAGCAGACGCTTCCTCTTGTGTGCCCCGGTGTGTGGAGCACCCTGAACTCACAGCCGCCTACCTCAACCGTTTCCTCGCCCGAAAGCAGCACATCCGCCCTGAACGGCTCGTATACCAGCGTCGGAACAAAGAACGCAAGCGCCTTTCCGCCGTCCTCAAGCAGTTCCTCGTCGTCCTTATGAATGTATATCTCCGCACCCGTTTCCTTTCGCAGCTGCACGCATGCGCCCGTGTGGTCGAAATGACCGTGGGTGAGGAGTATTTTTTTAAGGGTCAGACCCTCCTCCGCAAGCACGGACAAAATCTCCGCCGCATTTGCCGCAGGGTCAACGACGGCTGCGCTGCCGTCGTCCGCCGCTATTATGAATGAGTTGGTCTGCAGCTCGCCGAGCTGAAGTCCGATTACGTCAAAATCCGCCATTACATACGCCCCGTTCTTTCCGCCGTAATTACGCCGGGAATTTTCTTGATTTTCAGGATAAGGTTGTTGAGCTGCTCTATTCCCGCTATTTCGACGGTAACTATGATGTTGGCGTTGCCGTTTTTGAGGGAGTGAGCGTTTATTTCATTTACATGGATACGGTTGCCCGCTATCGCAACGGTAACGTCCGCAAGGATAGAGGTCCTGTCCTCGGCGATAATGTCAAGCGTCGCACGGTAGAACTCGCCGCTCTGCGCCGCCCACATTACGTTTATCCAGCGTTCCTTGTCGCTTCCGTTTATCGACTGCGCAACATTCGCACAGTCCCGCTTGTGCACAGAAACTCCGTAGCCTCTCGTGATAAAGCCGATTACATCGTCGCCCGGGAGCGGGTTGCAGCATTTCGCAAACCTCACAAGACAGTTGTCGATGCCCTCGACGATTATTCCCTGCGACTGCTTTTTCGTGATGGTTTCGGTAAGCATTGCGTCAACGTCAACGTCGGACGAGCCGAGCTCCGCCTTTTTCATTGCGGTATACATGTCCTTGACACGCTGCATTATCTTCGACAGCTTTACGCCGCCGTAGCCTACCGCCGCATAGAAATCGTCAATGTTTTCAAAATGCTGATGATTTGCGACCTCAAGCATGAATTTTTCGTCGGCGTTGATGTAGTTTCTGCGGAACTCCGCCTCTACCGCCTCTCTGCCTTGCTGGATGTTCTCCTCACGGCACTCCCGCTTGAACCACGCTCTTATTTTCGCCTTTGCCTCGTTGGTTTTGGCAATATCCAGCCACGACCTGTTCGGGCCGTAGTTTGCGGAGGAGCTTATCAGCACCTCGACAATATCTCCCGTCTTGAGCACATAATCGAACCGAGCCATTCTTCCGCCGACCTTTGCGCCCGTCATCTTGTTTCCGACCTGCGTATGGATAGCGTAAGCGAAGTCGATAATCGTGGAGCCTGCGGGCAGGGTTATTACGTCGCCTTTGGGCGTGAATACATAAACGTCGTCGGGAGCAAGGTCAACCTTGATAGCCTCGGTTATCTGCTCTACGTCGTCCGCCTCCTGCTGCTGCTCAAGTATCTGACGTATCCAGTCAAAGCGCTTTTCGCCCGCAACGCTGCCGCTTATGCCCGCTTTGTATTTCCAGTGCGCCGCAACGCCGTACTGCGCCGTGTTGTGCATTTCCTGCGTTCTTATCTGCACCTCGAACGGTATGCCCTCACGGCCGATTACCGTCGTGTGAAGCGACTGATAGCGGTTGGGCTTGGGAGTTGCGATATAGTCCTTAAAACGGTAAGGAATAGGTCTGAACATATCGTGGATTACGCCGAGCACGTTGTAGCACTCGATTACGTTCTGCACGATTATTCTGACCGCATAGACGTCGTATATTTCGTCAAAGTTCTTGCCCTTGACGTACACCTTCTTGTAAATGCTGTATACGCTCTTGACTCTGCCCTCGATGTTCGGAGGCGGAGTTATGTCGTTTACACGTTCCTTTATACGTCTTTTTATAACGTCGATGAACGTGTCACGCTGCTCCTTGTGAGTGTCAAGCATTTCCTCTATCGCCTTTGTTCCGTACGGGTCAAGGAAGTGAATGGCAAGGTCCTCCATTTCCTCCTTTACGTTGCTCATACCGAGTCTGTGAGCTATCGGCGCATAGAAGTTCATCGTTTCTACCGACGTCTTGCGCTGCTTGTGCGGCGGTCTGAAGGTCAGCGTCCGCATATTGTGCAGACGGTCGGCAAGCTTTATGATAATAACCCGTATGTCCTTGGACATCGCCATAAGAATTTTGCGGATATTTTCCGCCTGCTGTTCTTCCTTGGTGTTCAGGGGGACAAGACCGATTTTCGTTACGCCGTCAACAAGGTTTGCAACGTCCTCGCCGAACTTCTTGCGGAGCGTGTCAAGGGAAATATCCGTATCCTCGACCACGTCGTGCAGAAGTGCCGACACGATTGTATCCGTATCCATAAGATATTCAACGAGAATATACGCAACCGCAACGGGGTGCGAAATATACGGCTCGCCCGAACTGCGCTTCTGCCCCTCGTGAGCCTTTTCTGCGAGCTCGTACGCCGTCATTATTTTTTCGATGTCATACGGCTTTCCGCTCTGCCGCATTTTCTCCATCAGCATTTCTATCGTATAAACCATAGCCTTTACCTTTCGTACAGGTTTATTATTTACTGCAAAGCTTTCTTAATTCTGCGAGATACACGGATTTTTCAAGCTCCGCCTTTTTCCCCGACGGTATCAGTCGGACACGTCCGTCAACCGCATTTATCTCCGCCAGCCCGAACTCGGCAAGCACGTCAAGCACGGCCCGGAGCTTGCAGTAGTTTATCTGCGCCGCAAGCGCCTTTTCGGTCAGTGCCTCCAGCCTGCTCTCCGTGCGGAGAAGGTCGTAAACCTTTTTCATATCGTCAAGCTGCGGGATTATTCTTTCGACAAGACGTGAGTCGACCGCCCTGCCGCACCGCAGGTCCTCATATGTCTGTTTTGCGGCGAAATATTTATCCTGCGATATTCCCGAAAGACGTATATCCTTTACTTTTATGCAAAGCGTTTCCTTTTCTCTGAACACATTTATGTCTATATTGGCGAGCATATCCACCGCCGTTCCGACGGAGTATGCGAAATCCTCATACTTCATTCCGAAGTGCAGCGCACGGAAAATCCTGCCACGATAGTCGAACTCAAAGGAAACGTATTTCCCCTCCTTGAGCGCCTTGACCGACTTTATAACGCAGTTTTTCAGCATGAACAGCGGCACGGGGTTTTTCTCTCCGAACGGCTGGAACAGCTCCAGCGAGGCGATATTTTCTATCGTCAGGTCCTCCGCACGGATTTCTGCGTCGGCAAGCATTATTTCGACGGGATATTCGCTCTGTGCCTCGCTGTATTCGTAAATTCGGCGTTTCAGAGCCTCTATATTCTTTGTTTCGACCGAAAGACCCGCCGCCTTGACATGTCCTCCGAAACGAATCAGCAAATCTCCGCACGACGACAGCATATCGAACATGGAAAGCTGTTCGGTGCTTCTTGCGCTGCCTCTTGCGGTGTCGCCCTCGATTGAAATTACTATATTCGGCTTCCCGAATTTCGTGAGCAGTCTTGCGCTCACTATTCCGATTATACCGTGATTCCAGCCTTCTCCCGCTACCACGATTACCCGCCTGTTCAGGAGCTCGGGCTGCTCACGCAGCTGTGCGAGCGCCTGCTCGTATATTTCCGCCTCAAGCTTCTGCCGCATGACGTTCATTTCGCAAAGCTTCTCCGCATTGACCGACGCCAGCTCGTCGGAAAGGAGCAGCTCCGCCGCAACGGCGGCTGTCGAATAGCGGCCTGCGGCGTTTATCCTCGGACAGACCGAGTACGCAAGCGTTGTCGAAGTCATCTCCTCGGGGTCTATTCCGCTCGTTTCGAAAAGCGACAAAAGCCCCCTGTTTTCGGTATACGGCATCATGTCAAGGCCTCTCGAAACTATCGTCCTGTTTTCCCCCGTGAGGGGCACAATATCCCCGACCGTGCCTATCGCCGCAAGCTCGCAGTACTGCTCGCACACGCTTTCAATATCGTCCTCCATAGCCATTATCAGCTTCAGCACCACTCCGCAGCCCGCAAAATCCTTGTACTGCGAGCTGTCGTCCCGCCTGTGCGGATTTACGACCGCCTCCGCTCTCGGAAGAACGGGCGGCACCTGATGATGGTCGGTAATAACGAGCTTCATTCCCTTTTCGTATATGTATTCCGCCTCATCAACTGCGGATACTCCGTTGTCAACCGTTATTATCAGCTTTACGCCGTCCTCGGCGGCGTCATCAACCGCCTTCATATTGAGTCCGTAACCCTCGTCACGGGTCGGTATGCGCCACGAAACATCAGCGCCGATTGCCTCAAGATATGAATACAGCATAACCGTAGAGGTCACTCCGTCGCAGTCATAATCGCCGTAAACGAGTATCTTGTCGCCGTTCTGCGCCGCCTCGCTTATAACCGACACAGCCTTGTCCATGTCCGCAATGTCAGTCGGCTCGCTTATTGGCGCCTCGCCGAAAAACTCCGCCGCAAGAGCGGTATTCGTTATGCCTCTGCCCGTCAGCAGCTCTGCGGCAAAGCGGGAAATATCCGTATTTTTTGTCATTTCGGCGACTATCTGTTCGTCAGCCTTTCTGACCAGCCATTTTTTCATCAGTTTCTCCGTTTATATATGCTTTCCGCCGTGAGGCGGTTTCTTTTCTCATTCATGTAATTATACCATTATTTTAATTATTTTTCAATAGCTGCCGTAAAATACGCATAAAAAAACGCCGCCCCCGCTGCTGCGGGAACGGCATTCTTTTTTCAATTATTCAGCAACAGGTGCGCCTACGGGACATGCGTCTGCACATGCGCCGCAGTCGATGCACTTATCTGCGTCGATTGTGTACTTATCGCCTTCGGAAATAGCGTCAACAGGGCAGCCGCCTGCACATGCGCCGCAAGCGATGCACTCGTCGTTAATTACATAAGCCATTGTAGTATCCTCCTGTATCAGTATGTTTAAGCTTTCGCTTTTTTAATTATAGCACTGTTTTTTCAAAAAATCAATAGCTTTTTCATTTTTATAAAGCATTACCAAATAAAAAGCTCACGGTTTTACAATATTGCATAAACAAAGTCCTTACGAAACCTTGCGGACGATTGAGATAGGAGTCTGCTGCGAGCACTGGTCATGCGGGTTGTCACGGAAAACCTGCTCTCCGAACGCCATGGGAAGGTCGGCTCTGCTTCTGCCGAGAACGGTCGCCGCAATGTCGTTTGCGTCGATTATGATAACGTCGCAGCCGCAGTGCTTTGCGAGGTCTGCCGCCGCCTCGTCGGGCTTGTCGGGAGCCATTTTTGCGTAGTTGTTGTAAGGCGGAATCGTGTAATCGCACGGACCGTCGATAGCTCTCGCCTTCATTCCGCATATGTTATAGAATACGCCCTTCTTGCCGAAAATCTTGCCTATCGCCGCACAGAACGCCGCCCAGAGCACCTTGGGTCTGCCTACTTCCCGTATGCACAGCTCCATAGTTTCGGGCATTCCCAGACCTATGCCGTAGTTCGTCTTTACGACAAAGCGGCTCAGGAACTTTGCAAGGCGTGAAACTTTGATTTCGTCAAGTCTGAACGCTCTGCCCTGTGTTATGGCGATAATTTTTTCGGATATGATGACCGTGTCGCCCTCCTGAAGATAGGGGCAGACATACTTGTCAAGCACGTCCGTCATAACATCCTCTTTCATGATAACGTGAGTTCTTACGGGGTAGCGTGCGTACGTTCCGAAATCCGTATCTATTGTAAGATCCTTGCCTTCGTTCGGCTGGAATGGCATTTCCATTTGATATTCCGTCCTTTTAAATCAATATTTCGATATTATATTATACCACCGTTTGTCGGAATAGTCAACCAAAATAAACGATTTATTTGCATTGCAGTCTTTTAAGGCTCACGGCTCTTATAACCGCAAAGCAAAGCACGCCCGCCGCAATTATTCCGCCGACAAGAAGCCAGCCTGACATGTCCGCCGAGCATATCGCCGTAATGTCAAAGCCGTCCTCGGTCTGGAGCATGCCGAAAATAAGCACGAAACCCGCCACGACAGACATAACCAGCGGTATACAGGCATAAAGATTGACAACGGACCTGCTGTCCATTCTGACACGGCGCACGGTTTCGCCCGTGAGACAGAACGCCTTGCCTGCAAAATACGCCGCCGCAACCGTAAGCATAGTTTCGGGAACCATGTACGCCGCATTATACGAAAGCGAGAAGATAAGCCCCTCCTCGGTCGGTATCGAAACGCCCGCCCACACGGTGCAGCCCGAAATAACATGGCATATATAGCGGAGCACGCACGCCAGAAACGTCCCGAGCGCAAGCGCAATTCCGCCGTCCTTTATTCTGCTGCGGAAAATTCCGCCGAGCCCGAGCACGGTAAACGCAGCGGCATAGTCGATTATTATAATCGCCGCAACCGCCTCCGCAGAGGTAGCGTACGTCAGATTGTTCATTCCCAGCAGCATCTGCAGTACGGCGTACACAAAGGCGGAAAACAGTCCCCATGCGGTCCTGTGACGGTAAGCTATAACAAGCAGAGGGAGCATGCTGAACGCCGTCACTTCGCCGCCGAACGGCATCTTAACAACCGCCACAAGCGACAGCACCGTGCCGAGCGCAAGCATGACTGCGGTTTCTGTAAGTTTCAATGTTTTTTTCATAGCAAATCCTTTCCCCGAAAATGCAGAAAGCCTCCCGAAGTGCATACTTCGGGAGGCGGAGTGTTATCAGAGATTTCAAATCTATTCCCTACGGCAGCATTATCTGCATCAGGTCAATAGGTCGAAACGTCAATCCGTTTCCTCTCAGCCGAAATATCAGCTCCCTCTGCGAGTTTCTCGTTAGCTTACATTATAGCAGACCGCCGTTTGTTTGTCAACCCTGTCGGACACGCATTCCGTCATGTGCCGTGTGCCTTAAAAAAACGGAAGTTTTTGGTATATTTTGCCGAAAAATCAAAAATGATATTGCAAAAAAACGATAAGTATGATAAGATTAACATGCATAGTATGCAAATTTTTACAAGAAAGGTAAGGTTATTATGGCATTCTGTAACAAATGCGGACGTGAAATCCCCGACAACATCGACATCTGCCCTATGTGCGGCAAAAGTCAGAAAATCGAAACCGAAGAGGAAAAAAGACAGCGCACTGCAAGAGAACTTCAGGAGAAAAACGATGAGCTGTTTTACAGCGCACCCACAAAGCCAATTATGACCAAGCCCATCAACAATCCGCTTTTATTCGGACTTATCATCGGAGGAGCGGCATTGGTTGTAGGCATTATCGTTCTTTTGATTACGCTGCTTTAATCGGCGCACAGGAGATTTTATGAATGAGATGAATCTGCGGAGACGGCCGATTTGTCAGCAGTCCCGCAGACATAGTCCATGTGCCGTCGGCGTGCAGTCCGATTACAATTTCAATCCTTGGCACAAAAGTCGTGCCGGGGTTAAATAGCCCTCCGCAGCTTAATGCGGATATGATGAAGTGTGTACATATTATGTACAGCAGTCACCTGCCGTGTGTTACGGCAAAGCAATTTTTCATAATCAAGGAGGTACATATTATGTACGAACAGCCCCAGCAGTATCAGCAGCCCATGTACGGCCAGCCCGCACAGCCCGTTCAGAAGGTGGACAATATAACGCCTTTCTGCGACAAGCTCCGTGAGTTTTTATGCAGATTCAGCCTTAACAGAACTCTTATCGGCGCAAGTGAAATCCTTACATACATTTCCGTAGCCGCATGCTTTATCATGAGCATTCTGTTCCTTATTCTCGACAGCTCGTCCTCAAGAAGCATCAACGCAGGCGCACTTACTTTCAGCATTTTCATGCCTTTCACATGCATTTATTTCGCACTGCTCGCATTTGCAAACAGAAAGACCCTTGCGGCAGCCGTAACATTCACTTATCTTACAGTAATGTCCGTTCTCGATTTCATCCTTACAATAATCCTTATGTCGGCAGGCGCCGCTATCGGCACTATCATCACAGGCTTTATCTGCCTTATCGTTGAAATCGCAGTTCTTACAATCATCACAATCAAGGCATGGGGTGCATTCGCAACAACAAACGCTACCGTTCAGGCAGCAAAATATGCACAGCAGGCTATGTATCAGCAGCAGATGGCAGCACAGCAGCAGATGATGTACGCACAGCAGATGCAGGCTCCCGTTCAGCAGCCTGTTGCCGCAGCTCCGGTTGCTCCCGCTCCGGCTGCTCCCGCTCCGGTTGCTCCCGCTCCCGTACCCGCAGCTCCCGCACAGCCCGCAGCTCCTGCACAGCCCGCAGCACCCGCCGCAAAGGTTTGCCCGTCGTGCAGCTTTGAAAACAGCGCAGAAAACAAGTTCTGCAAGAAGTGCGGAACAAAGCTTTCCTGACAGGACAGGCATCGCAATCCAAAAACTTGATATGTTTAAAGCAGACGGACAGGTTTATCCTGTCCGTCTGTTTTTGTCTGAAAAATTCAGAAAAAGTAAGTCGGAGGCCAA
>JAZNLN010000171.1:0-10030 GCA_045579125.1 Ruminiclostridium sp. | reverse complement strand
GCTCCCCGCATAACTGCTCGCTTAAATCGAAACGTTCCTTTGCGGGGAAAATCTGCTGGTTTTCCAGCTTGTTCAGTTTCAGAATGTTGGTTATAAGGCTTGCGAGACGGCGGGAGTTGTCGGTTATTCCTTTTGCGTACTCTATCCGCTTTTCGTCCGACAGCCCCGGCGCACCGAGCATTGTTCCGTAGTTCTGCATTACCGCAAGCGGAGTTTTCAGCTCGTGCGAAACGTTCGAGATAAAATCGGTGCGGAGGGTTTCGACGCCCTCAAGCTCCTGCGCCATTTTGTTGAAACAGCCGATAATGCTGTTAAAGCTTTTGTAGGCATAACTGTCGCCGAGCGGCTCAATGCGGGCGGAGAAATCGCCCTTTGTAATTTTTTCGCCTGCGGCGATAATGCGCTTTGTCGGGCGGTCTACCATAAATCTGCGGCGTGCTGCGTCGATAACGGTAAAAAGCAGGCTTATGAGAATAACATTTCCGAACGTCAGCTTTGCCGCCGCCGATATATTTTCCTCGGTAAAGGTTATGCCGAGAGTATCCGACATGACCGTAACGAACAGGGTCATACAGCAGGTTACGACAAATGCCGCCAGAAGAAAGAATACGAACCAGCTGCTTATTCCGTGCAGAATCTTCCTGTAATTCATTTTATCACCGCCTTATAGCCCAGCCCGTGAACTGTCACGATTTCAAAATCCGTGCAGTCCGACAGCTTGCTTCGGAGCTTCGTCATATACACGTCGACCGTGCGTGGACCCGACGCCGTGTCGGCGTCCCAGAACTCGTCCATGAGCTGTGTTCGGGTGAATGTCTTTTTCGGGTATGACAAAAGCTTGTAGAGGATTGAAAACTCTCTCGCCGTCATGGGTATTTCCTCGTCGCCGAGGTATGCGGTGCGCTCGTCGGCGTCCATTACAAAGCTGCCGATTTCAAACTTTCGGCTCGCCGCAATTCTGGCACGGCGGAGAAGTGCGCCTATCCGCAGGAACAGCTCGTCGAGGTCAATGGGCTTGACCATGTAGTCGTCGATACCGACACGGTAGCCACGCTGCTTCGACGCAAAATCGTCCCTCGCCGTCATAAAGAGGATAGGTATTTCGCCGTCGAGCGAGCGAACGGTCTTTGCGAATTCAAAGCCGTCGATTTCGGGCATCATAATATCCGATACGATAAGGTCGAAAACCGCCTCGTACATAGCGTCGTACGCCTCGTTTGCGGACAGACAGCCCGTCGCCTCGTAGCCGCTCTGATTGAGAAAAGCGCAGACCGTGCGGTTAAGCTCCCTGTCGTCCTCCACTACCAGAATTCTGAACATCGCTCCTACCTCCGATTATTTTTGTTCATTATAGCAGGCAAATGTTAAAGTTTTGTTTACATTTTGCCGCTCTGAAAAATTTTTATCAGAAAAGCGGAAGGCTGTCCGTTAAGACTTCCTTCCGCTTATAACTGCATATTTGGCCGGCTCCACGCCGAAACAGCCGTCTGCGGCCGTCAGAAAAGGATTTCGCTCAGCTCGTCGTCGGGCTCAAAATCCGCCTCGGGGGCGCTTCCGCTCTCGTTTTCGAGAAAATCCCTTACGTCGAGCAGGCTGTCGAGCTTTGCGTGCAGCAGCCACTCCGTCTTTCTGTCGCATTCCCACAAATCGGGCACCATAATCACCTTACAGCCCGCACCGCAAGCGGAAATGATGCCGCTTTTCGAATCCTCCACGGCGTAGCAGTTTTCGGGCTCTGCGCCGAGCATGCCGCATACCTTTATATATATCTCGGGGTCGGGCTTTGAGTGAAACACCTCGTCGCCGCCGACTGCGGCGTCAAAATACTCCTCTATCCCCGCCGAGCGCAGATTTCTCCGCACCTCGTCAATCGGCGTCGAGGACGCAAGTCCGATTTTTGCGCCGTTTTCACGGAGATAACCGAGCAGCTCCCGCAGACCCGCCTTTTCGGGAACGGGATTTTCCTCGTAGTATCTGCGGAGAAATTCACGGGAATAGAATTTCAGCGAAACCTCGTCGTAGTCCTCCCCGAAGTACTGCCGCCAGACCTCACGGGATTTTTCTTCGTTCATTCCGAGCGTGAGCTCGTTCATAAAGCCCGCCTTGCCGATTCCCGCCTTTTCGCCCGCATAGTCCCAGGCGAGGGCGTACACCCGCTCCGTGTCGAACATAACGCCGTCCATGTCAAAAATTATATTTATCATCAGCAATCTCTCTTATATACTTCAAGCTCCGACCACATTTCCTCAAGCCGTGCGAATTTGCTTTCCAGCTCCGCCTGCTTTTTTATTCCGAGTGCCACGATAAGCGCATTCGCAACCGAAAGCGGTGCCACAAGGCTGTCCGCAAAGCTTGCCATATCGCTCTTCGCAAGGAGCAGCTTGTCCGCAAGCGGGCAGAGCGGCGAGCTTTCGCTGTCGGTCATTGCGATAATCTCCGCACCCGTTTCCTTTGCGAATTCGGTGGCTTTGAGCGTGTTCTGCGAGTAGCGGGGGAACGAAATGGCGATGAACACGTCCTCGCTGCTCATCCGTATCAGCTGCTCGTAAACGGCGCAGATGTTCGACGGCTGGACGTAATGCACGTTGTCGAAGATAAGCTGAAAGTAGTTGTCGAGGAAACTTGCAATAATATTGCTGCTCATTGCGCCGTATATGTAGATTTTTCTCGCATTGCAGATTTTTTCAACAACCTCGTTGAAGCTTTCCTCTGAGATAGCCTCGCTCGTGCTTTTTATGCGTTCGATGTCCTGCGAAAGAATGTTCTTGAGCACGTTTCCGTCGCCGAGACGGTCGCTCGTAATGTCGAGACGCTGGAGCGTGGTGAGCCTGTTTCTGCTGAAATTCTGGAGCGCACGCTGCATTTCGGGGTATCCCTCAAACCCCATTTCGTTCGCAAAGCGGACAACCGTGCTTTCACTTACGTTTACCGCCTGGCCGAGCTTTGCCGCCGTCATAAACGACGCTTTTTCGAAATGATTGAGGATATATTCGCCGAGGTAACGCTGGCTTTTCGAAAATTCGGGCATGCGTTCCTTTATTTCGTTCAAAAGATTTCCGCTCATATACTGACCTTTCATTCTGCAGCTTTTTGTGCAGAAAATTGCATTTTTCTTTATTATACTCCCATTTTCCGCCAAAGTCAAGAGCGCATTCGTACCCGCCGCAGGGGGATTTCCGTGTTATTTGCAAGGCGCCTCTTCCGAAGCTTTTATATAGAAACAGCCCGACAGGAATAAATCCTGTCAGGCTGTTATAAACGCCGTACATCCGAACGGAGCGCATTATTTCATATCCGTTGTCGAGAGGACTGTGCCGTTATCGACGGAAATGCCGACAACTGTGTTATCAATGATGATATACAGTCCGCCGCCGCAGATTATGCAGTCACGCTGTGCGGAGGTTTCGTCGTAGAGGGTGTACTCGCCCGACTTGATAAAGCCTTCGGCGGAGTTGTACTTATAGATAATAAACTTTTCAACTACGGACACGCCGTCGAAATAGCCGACGGGAATGACGAGGGTTTTCATGTCCTCGTTAATGCATATCGCAAGCGGGTTGTTTACTGCGTCGGAGTTTATGTACTCGTTGCAGTTGAAGCCGCTGGCGGCGGTGAACGAGATTATTTCCTCGGCGAGAGGAGTAAGCTTGTTTTCGTAGCTGTAAAGCGAAAGTTTCAGACCGCTCGGCACGCCCTTTTCGTCCGCCGTTACCTCAATTCCCGCAAGTCCGCCCGCAAAGCCTACGAGCTTGTTTGTATAGGGAGTGTAAGCGGGGGCGTCGAGGGGAACTACCGAATTATTCTCGGTAGAGAAACAACGCATTACGCCGTCGGTAAACACCGTAACTGCGGAGCTGTTGAACGAAACGCCCTTTATTTCCTCGTCGGGAGCAATGTTTTCCGCTTTTGCGAGGAGCTTCATGGAGCTGTCGTAAAGGTTTATGACGGCGCCGCCGCCCGTGCTGTATACAAGACGGAGCATGCCGTTTCTTTCGTCCGCATATTCAGCGGAGCCGATAAAGCCGTTTACTAACGTTTCCGAAACAAAGCTTGCGGTATTTTCGCTGATGTCATATTTCTGCACCGCCGCAATGTTCGGGTAGTCGGAGATGACAAGTATTCCGCTGCCGCCAAAGGTGACAAAGCTTGTTTCTGCGCCGCACACGGCGAACACGATAGGCGCCTCGGATACCGTTCCGACAACCTCAAAGCTTCTGCTTACGGGGTCGAGCGGGAGGTATATATCCTCGCAGGGTATTCTCGTAATATTTCCGTCAACGCTGTACGACGGAGCCGCATTTTCGCCCGCTGCGCCCTGTTCGGGAGTGAACACGGTCGACAGACACAGGCGCTCGTTTATGTATGCGATGTCCGAGAACGAGCCGTCCTGGACGTAGGTGTAGAGCGGAGCGGAGAAATCTGCGCCGTACACGGCGACAACCGTCTGCTGTGCCGTTTCGGGTTTATACACAACGCAGAGCTGTGCATCGTTGAGCGAGGCAATGCCGATAATTTCGGAGCAGTTGTACTCGTTTCTCTTGACAAGCTCGGATTTGCCCTCGGAAACCTCAAAGCCGACAACCGCCGTGCCGTCTATATAGTACACGTTCTTTCCGACGGACGCAACAGCCCCCAGACAGGGCGTGTATTTTGTCGGCTCGGTGTAGTATTCCTCTGCGGCGGGCAGGACTTTTGCCGCAGGGAGCTGTGAAATAGCTTCGGACAGCTTTTCGTAGCTGTCGATTGCCGTCTTTTCGGGAGCGGCGGGCTGTCCGCCGAGCATTTCCGTAAGGAACGGCGGGACAAACGAGCCTGTCATAAAGTAGCTTGCCGCAGCGCCTCCGCCGACCAGCAGTACTATAATAAGCAGTATAATCAGAACGACCTTGCCTGCGCCGCCCTTATTTTCGTCGGGGTCGGCGAAAAATTCTGCGCCCTTGTAGCGCTCACGCTTGCCGCTTTTTTCCTCGTCGGAGCTTTCGCCGTCCTTGTTTTTCGGAGCGTCAGGCTCGTCGTCGGGCTCGGGCAGGTCTATGAGATTTTTCATTTTAACGCCCTTGGATTCGGGCTTTTCCGATTTTTTTGTGCCGTTTTCGGCCGCCTCTTTTTCCGCCTCGTCAAGACCCGTAAGTATTGTCGTTACGGAGGCGTCGGGCTTGCCGTCGGGCGCAAAGCCCTTGTCGCCCTTGGGCATATCGGAAAGGATAGTCGTTACCGAGAGTGGCTTGGGAGCGCTAATCTTGTCGCCGAAGAAATCGTCGTCGGCAGAAATAAGCTCCTCGGCGGCAGGCTTTTCCGAAACCTTGTCGGGGCCTGCGTCGATGTTGAAATCGAGGTCAAAATCGCTCGTTTCGGACATATCCGATTCCTCGGGCTCGTTTGTTGCGGCATATGCGCCGTGGATTTCCGAGGCCTTTTTCTCGGCGATAATTGATTCGAGGGATTTCTGCAATGCGCTTTTGGGAGCGTGGTGCACGCCGATTTTTATGGGTGCGGGCTCGTCCTTGTGCAGGTCGAGCTCACGGCTGAGGTCGGGCACCTCTCCGTCGGAATAGCCGTTCTCCGCCTCGGGCCCGGGAATTTCATCGGGCTCGGCGGGAGTATTTTCTGTATCGGGGAAACTTCCCGACAGCATTTCCTCGTCGGGAACGTCAGTTTCTTCTTCGAAATCGGGGTTGAAGTCAAAGCTGTATCCGAGCTCAGGCTCGTCCTCTGTCCTGTCGGCATTTCCGTCAGACGTTTCCGCAATCTCCTCAATTTCCTCGGAAATAGCGTCGGTCGGCTTTTCGTCGTCCGTGAGGACGGGGGCGGGGATTTCCGTCAGCTGCTCCGAAATGCTGTCAATATCGGGAGCGGGAGCCTCGTCAAGCGATATTTCCGAGGTTTCTCCGACAAAGCTTGCGAAATCCGAAATCACCATCGGCTCGGACGTTTTCGGCTTTTTCGGCGTTTCGGGCACGGCTGTTTCCGCCTGCACGGCGGGCTCGGGCGAAAATTTGTCGTTTTTCTGCGGAATTTCGGCGGGGATGATGTCCGTTTTTTCTGCCGAGGACGATTCTGCGGGGGTTTTTTCCGCTTTTTCCGCAGTTCCTGCCGCCGTCTGCGCTTTTGCCGCTTCGGACGTGCTTCTCTTTATCTTTTTCGGCTCGCCGCCGTATTCCTTCTGTATATCCGCAAGGGCAACCGTGTTGCCGACAACGACCGCCTCCCGCTCCGCACGCCGTTCCGCTTTGCGGCGGTTTTTTACAATCGTGCTGACTGCGGCGATAAGCTTTGCGTAGTCGTCGTGTCCGAGGGGCGAAGCGTCGAGAATTTCGACGATTCTTTCAAGCGTAATGAGCGGATTGAGCTCAATTTCTCTGTATGCGCTGTTGCTGAGCCTTGAATTTCCGAGGAGCTCAAGAAACTCTCCGCCCGAGATGTGCTCGGATTTTGCTATATCGACGAACGTGCGTGCGTCAAGTCTGTTCGGAGCGGCGTTTTTTGCTTCCTTTGTCGGAATGGGCACAGTGTCGCCCGAAAGGGTCTGCGTTACGGTGCTTGCGGGCGGCTCGTACACAGGCTGACGGCGTGCAGCCGTCGGTTCGGGAGCAATATTCGGTTTTGCGGGCTGTGCGGCGGGCTGTCTTACCGCCCTGTCGGGGAGCAGCGAGGGAATGTTCTCCTTTTCGAGCCATTCGGGCAGCGGCTTTTTCATTATGTAACCGCCGAGCTTGCCTCTGAAACTCATACACAGTCCTCCTTTCGATGTTCGTACATTTATATTTTTTTATTTATTCTTGCCGAAAGCTTTTTCTCGGCGGAGCTTATTTTCTGTTCGACTATGTCTTCCTTTACGCCCGTAAAAACGGATATTTCGCGGGCAGAAAACGGCGTTACGGCGTATATCGCCATGCACAGTCTTTCAAGGTCGGTAAGGCGGTTGAACTCCTGCTTTATGTCTATGCCCTTTTCGTCGGGGCGCATGCCGTACGGGTCGTAGCTCACCGTTATGCCCTTGACCTTGTATTCCTTCAGCCTTGTAATCAGCCTTCCCGCCAGCATTTTTACCATTGCGGCGTTGAAAACCGTTTCCTTTCGGGGCTTGTCGTATTTTCCGAAAGCCTCGGCGAGGACTGCGCTGACCGTTTTTTCGGCGTCGGCGGAATTCTTGAGGGTAAGGTATGCTATATAGTAAAGCTGTTTGCAGACTCCTCCGCACAGCTCGGAAAATGCTTCCTTGCTGCCTGCGGCGGCACGGGCGGCGATTTCTTCGTAGCTCATATTTCAAAACTCCTTTCGTCAGGGAGATTTACGCATAATTCCACATAATAAATAATAATAACACATTTTGCAAGAAAATAAAAGACTTTTTTGCAAAAATGTCCCCGAAAAAGCAAAAAAATTCGTTCTCCGCCCGTCCGACACTTGAAATACGGTTTAAATAGTAGTATAATGGTAATATTCACCTCGGACGCCGCATGAGCGGCACGGAGAAAGGACAGGCAATGGCAGAAAATCTTAAAACTATCGCCGAAAACCGCCAGGCTCGGCACGAATATTTCATTCTTGAAAGCTTTGAGGCGGGCATAGAGCTGTTCGGGACGGAGGTAAAATCCATACGCCAGGGCGGCGTAAACCTCAAGGACTCGTGGATAGCCATAGAAAACGGCGAGGCTTATATAAAACAAATGCACATTTCCCCCTACGAAAAGGGTAATATCTTCAACAAGGACCCTCTGCGTGAGCGGAAACTGCTTATGCACAAAAACGAGATAATGCGCCTGCTCGGGCAGGTCAAGCAGGGCGGGCTCACGCTTATCCCCATATCTATGTATTTCAAGGGCAGCCGTGTAAAAATACAGGTCGGCCTCTGCCGAGGAAAACAGCTTCACGACAAGCGTGCAACCATGGCGGAGAGAGATGCGAAGCGGACGATTGACCGTGCGATGAAGTCACGGAGCTACGAGTAAGGGGTGCGCATGAAAAGGCTATTTTTTCTTCTTTTTCCGATAGCGGCGATGCTCATGTCGGTCGGCGTGCACGCCGAGGAGCAGACGGAGCAGCCCAAGGCGGAGAACGTGCTTTCGCAGTACGCCGAGCTCCCGTGGCAGGGCGACGGCCTCGTGTACGAATCGCAGTACGGAACGGTAAGCTTTGACCCGCAGAAGGACAAAACCGCATACGAAACACGGTACACGGTCGAAATCCCCGACGGAGCGGAGGGCTTTTTCTTCTGCGTTGACATAGGAAACTACTACAACCTCACGGGCGGCGCTCTTGACGCAGGCGGAGCGGTTATTTCGTTCCTCGGCGCAGACGGCGGGCTCATAACAAAGGCGTCAACGGAAAACGCCTCCGAAAATCAGTATTTCCGCAGATATTCGCTCGGCTCGGACAAGGAATACACCGCTCTCCCAAAAGGAGCGGAAAAAATCGAAATAAAGCTCATGGGCACTTATCGGGGCGCAGGCACATTCCGCCTCTATTTCCGAAATTTCATCCTTAATTTCGGCAAGACCGACCCCATGACCAACACCGTCATCTTCGCACGCTCGGACAACCTTGCGACGGTCAAGGTCGGAATGAATCCGTTTGTTCAGTATGTGTGGGTTGCGATAGTTGTCGGCGTGGCGTTTCTGCTGCTCGGAATAAGGAAATTCAGGGACAAAAGCAAGGTTATCAACGAAATAAAAAAAGGCGGGCGCCGATAAGTCAGCTTTTTATGTATTTATCGGAGGAAACCTTTCTGAAGAAAGGTTATCCCCCGTGCCCCCTTCCAAAGACTTTTAATATTGAATACAGCCTGACAGGGTTTACACCTGCCAGGCTGTAATAAATCTATAAAGCTTCGGGAAAGGAGTTTGAGGAAAACCCTTTCTCAAAAGGATTTTCGTCAATAATATGTATAAAATCTGCTATAAATCGGCAAGCCCCTCGGTGTGATTTGCACGCCGAGGGGCTTATTATATCTGAGTCAGTCGGGCATTATCCCGCATAAACGTAATCCATAGCTCTTGGATAATTGCCGAAGTTCAGAACGTTGAAATCGTCGCCGTAGCCAAGCGACATATAATTTATTGGGTGTTCCTTGTTGTCGGGGACAAAAAGCGTAACCGACGGTATATATTCATTGAGCTTGTATTCAACGCCGCTGTTGAAAATTCTTGAAAATTCGTCATGCTCGGCGATAAGTCTTTTTCTGGATTCTTCCGAAAAGGCTTCAAAATTGTCGTTAAGCTCAAGAACAAGAGCGGTATAATCCAATCCCGAAAAGCGGAGCGTGTGGTCGTCGATAACCTCGATATATTCGTTTTCCGAGCCGCCCTTGAGCATGTATTTTCCTGTTTTGAGCTCGGTCATTAAATTGTATTCCTGACCCGAGCTTACCGTGGCAGTAGGCTGGTTCGACAGCACGACCGCCGCAGTAATGCCGCCGCCGAGCAGAATGACTGCCGAAACTATTGCAAGTATTGCTTTTTTCATATTTTCCTCCGTTTCGCATTGGGCATTATGTTTTTCTTGCTTATATAGTACATCTGCGGACGGAGTTTGTCAATATATTTGCGGGGATTTTTTCCGATAATGTAGAATAAAGTAGGATTCTATTGCGAGCTGGTTGTGCTTGTGGGCAGTAGGGGCGGTTCCTCCGAAAAAAGCCCCTGCACCTTTACAATCAGATAAAGCATTGTATGCGGCGCAAAGGCATAAAAATCAAATGTATGTGTTTTTAGGTCAAGCCTTTTTTCAAAAAGGCTTGCAGGGTGCGGGGCAGAGCCCCGAGAAACCGCACAGACACAGCACCGCCTGCGAGCGGAGCGAGGGCGACGAACGGAGAGAGGAGCGGGCAAAATGCCGACGGAGGAGGGAGTTTGCGGCGGTGCGGGCCGGTTGTGCATGTGAGGAGGAGGGGCAGTTCCTTCGAAAAAAGCCCCTGCACCTTTACAATCGGATAAAGCAATGTATGCGGCGCAAGGGCATAAAATCAAATGTATGTGTTTTTAGGTCAAGCCTTTTTTCAAAAAGGCTTGCGGGGTGCGGGGCAGAGCCC
>JAZNLN010000170.1:0-2895 GCA_045579125.1 Ruminiclostridium sp. | reverse complement strand
GGTAATCGAGGACGAAATCAAGGACGCAGAGGACGGCGACAAAATCATCGTTGACATGAACGGCGCAACAGAAGTTCCCAAGGATATTTTCAAGGCTGTCAAGGGCAAGGACGTCGACCTCGTGATTGAGCTTGACAACGGTTTCAAGTGGACAATCAACGGCAAGGACGTAACAGACCCTGCCGACATCGACCTCGCCGTAAACGAGGGAAGCAAAATCCCTGCAAAGGTTATAAACGCCGTAACAGGCGGCTGTGAGTACATCACCCTCACACTCTCGCACAACGGCGACTTCGGCTTCAAGGCAGTCCTCACCGTTGACTTAGGCGAAGAAAATGAGGATATGTACGCAAACCTCTACTATGTTGACGGCGACAAGTCCGAGCTTATCTGCTCCGACAAAATCGACGGCAACGGCAGGGCAGACCTTACGTTCACACACGCTTCCGAATACATCGTGGTAATCGACGTTGAAGCACACGGCGAAAACAGCGTGAGCGGAGATAATGACGATAACGACGACAGCGTGAGCGGAGATAATGACGATAACGACGACAGCGTGAGCGGCGGCAGCGACGGCAGTGCAGACAGCGCAGACGACGACGAAAACCCGCCGACAGGCATGGCTGTCAGCTTCGCAGGTGTGATTATCGCAGGTGCGGCGGCAGTAATGTTCAAAAAGAGAAAGTAAAAAAATTCACCGCAGACCGATGAAAACGTCGGCTTGCGGTGATTTTTGTTATAAAACCTCGCATAAAATCGCAATCGGGTATTGAAATCAGAAGGAAAGTTTGTTATAATTTAATTATATATAGACATAAACCAAAGGGAGAATTTTATGAAAAAACTTGTTATTTTTGCGGTTTTTACAATTATAGCGATTGTTGCGGGAATTTTTACTATCAATTTTCTGATGAATAATGATTTTGAAGAAAATGAGAAAGTAAAGGTCGGCGTTATAATGTGCGGCGACAGGGACGACAGAAGCTGGTCGCAGTCGCATTACGAGGCGCTTGAGGAAACGAAAAAGCAGCTTGACGTGGAAATGCTGTACCGTGACAGCGTGCCGTACGAAAACGGCGCCGAGGCAATAGACAGCCTTGCGGCGGAGGGGTGCAGCGTTATAATCTGCAACTCGTTCAACTACGGTGAAAGCATACAGGCGGCGGCAGAGAAATATCCCGATATTTATTTCCTGCATGCGTCGGGCATGGAAACGGACAGAAATCTGTCGAGCTATTTCGGACGAATGTATCAGATAAGATATTTAAGCGGCATTGTCGCAGGACTTCAGACCGAAACCAACGAAATCGGCTATGTTGCGGCGTTCCCTGTTTCGGAGGTAAACCGAGGAATAAACGCATTTGCGCTCGGCGTTCGGCTCGTAAATCCCGAGGCAAGCGTGTATGTGACGTGGTGCAACTCGTGGACGGACGACGCTCTTGCGGAAGCGGCGGCGAAGAAGCTTGTCGATACGAGAAATATCGACGTTCTTGCCATGCACACGGACTCGGTGCGCCCGCTTGAAATCGCAGACGAAAACGGAATAGGAATAATCGGCTACAATATTGACAACAGCGTGCATTATCCCGATACATACCTGACTTCCGCCGTGTGGGACTGGGAAAGCTACTACACGCCTACAATCAGCGACTGTATTCAGCATAAGTTCACAGGCGAGCACACATGGAGCGGAATTTCCTCGGGCATGATTTCGCTTGCGCCGCTTACCGCCAACGTAAAAAGCGGAACGCAGGAAATCGTTGACCGTGAGCTTGACCGCCTTTACAGCGGGCTGTTCGACGTTTTCTACGGCCCTGTCAGGGATAAGGACAGGAACGTCAGAATAAAAGAGGGCGAGAACATGAGCGACGACTGTATGCTTAACGAGTTTGACTGGTATGTAGAGGGGGTTGAAATCTGTGAATAAAAACTTCCTCCTGCGTAATGCAAAGGTAATAATTGCAATTATAGCGCTCTGTTTTGTCGTTATAAGCGGCATATGGGCTATCCTCGGCTGGCATGTCGGCGGCATAATAAATATGCACTCCGAAAACGAGGTGGCGGAGTATTCCGAGGTGCTTGCGGAGAGCGTGAGTGAAAAAATCGGCTTCGAAATTTCGCTTATGCAGAACGGCGCCGCACTTATCTCTCACGACAACGAAATCGGCGAGGATATTTATGCGGTTTTCAAGGAAATAGGCTACGGACTGCTTAAAACCAACGGCGAGGCTGTGTGGGGCGAGGAGCAGGATTATAAGTCCCACAACGGCATTATCGAGGCGTTTCACGGCAATCCTGCGGTAGAGGCGAGCGACGGGAAAGTGCTTTTCTCCGTGCCTGTTTACAGCGGGAAGAACGTAAAGTATGTTCTGTATAAGTTCATGGACAGCGGCGAGCTTGCCGAAAAGCTTGATTTTTCATGCTACAACGGTTACGGACAGGCGGCAGTCGTAAACGCCGACGGCGATATTATCATAAAAAGTACGGACTGGGATTCGAGCGACGATTTGTTTGTTACGAAGGCGGTTGCGGACGCAAGAAAGGATATTGTCGAGGAGCTTACTGCGAGCGTTTCCGCCTGCACGCTTATTGAAACGGAGAGCGGACTCGCTTATTTCTTCGTGACGGAGCTTGAGTATTCCGACCTGTATCTTGCGGGAGTAGTGCCGAAGGAGGCTCGCCCCTCCGACATCGACGCAATCGTGCCGATAACTGCTTGGACGCTTATTCTTCTGTGCATTTTTATTATCGTGCTTGCGATATACTTTTTCGGTGCGGAGCAGAAGGCAAAGGAAAGCGACGAGCTTCGTGAAGCGAAAATTGCCGCAGAAAATGCCAACCGTGCAAAGAGCGACTTCCTCGCAAATATGT
The DNA here is from genome assembly GCA_045579125.1 of Ruminiclostridium sp. Classification (GTDB taxonomy): domain Bacteria; phylum Bacillota; class Clostridia; order Oscillospirales; family Ruminococcaceae; genus Ruminiclostridium_E. Next base: position 21 of record JAZNLN010000170.1, on the reverse strand, counting down.
CCCACGAAATACGTACTCCTA
>JAZNLN010000169.1:0-3973 GCA_045579125.1 Ruminiclostridium sp. | reverse complement strand
GGTGCGGGGGATAACCTTTCCTCAGAAAGGTTTCCTCCGATAAATGCATATGAAACCTCTATACGGGCACCGCAGCTGACCGCACGGTGTTTTATCCGAGCATTTCGCAGTATCTTGCGAAAGCGTCGCTTGTTGCCTTTGTGCCCATAGGCTTGTACTCGACGGTTTCGCCGCTGTCACGCATGATTTTTCTTGCCGCCTCGACGCTTTCAAGCTCGCCGAGCTTAACCAGCGCACAAATAGCGTTTCCTGCCGCAGTTGCCTCCGTAGGTCCTGCGACAACGGTTCTTCCCGTTGCGTCTGCAGTAAGCTGGCACAGCAGGCTGTCACGGGAGCCGCCGCCGAACATATAAACGCAGGGGTAGGTTTTTCCCGTTATCTCCTCAATTCCGAGGAGTGTGCGGGCGAACTCGAACGCAAGGCTGTCGTATACGGCTCGGATAATACCGCCCTCGTCAAGACCGCCGCCCGCCGCCTCAAGTATCTTCTCAGGCATATCGCCGGGCATGGAAAAACGGTCGTCGTTGGGATTGATGAACGCCTTGTACGGCTCGCTCTCACGAGCTGCCTTTTCCATATCGGCAAAGCTCACGCTCCGCTCGTCCTTTGAATAATACCGTCTGCATTCCTGGAGCAGCCACAGTCCCATGATATTTTTGAGGAACGTCGTGGTGTTTCCGTGTCCGCCTTCGTTGGTGAGACCGTGGTAGTGCGCTCTTGAGGTTACGATGGGCGTTTCGGTTTCGGTGCCGAAAAGCGTCCATGTGCCGCAGCTGATAAACGCAAACTCCTTTTCCGTCGACGGAACAGCAACGACTGCCGAGGCTGTGTCGTGGCTCGGGGAGGCGATAACGGGGATTTTCCTGTCGGTAAATTCGGGCTTTAAAAAGCCGTATATCTCGCCCGCCGTGATTATCTCGCCGAAAATTTCACGAGGAAAATCCAGCATGTCGATAAGGTCGTAATCCCAGTTTCTCGTTTTCGGGTTTATGAGCGACGTGGTAGTCGCCTCGCAGTATTCGTTTTTGCATTCGCCTGTCAGAAAATGGCATATAAGGTCGGGCATCATAAGCAGCCTTTTGTTTCCCTCCAGCGCCTCGGGACGTGCCTTTTTCAGCGCCATAAGCTGAAAAATCGTATTAAAGCGCATGTAGAGAATACCTGTTCTGTTGTAGAGCGTTTCCTCGTCGATTATCTTATATACCTCGTCCTCTATGCCTTCCGTGCGTGCGTCACGATAGTGCACGGGGCGCTCGGAAATAGTGTTGTCCTCGCCTATAAGCGCAAAGTCGACGCCCCATGTGTCAACGGAAACGGCGTCAAAGCTGACCGCTTTTTTCATAGCCGCCGCAGTTTCGCTGAAAAGATAATCTATATCCCAATACAGCGTGCCGTCAATCGTTACGGGCGTATTCGGGAAACGGTGTATCTCCTCCGTGCAGATTTTCTTTCCGTCAAACCAGCACAGCATGGCTCTTGCCGAGGACGCACCGAAATCAAATACCAATACTTTTTTCATTCTAACCAGCCTCATCTTCGGACCTCCCGCACAGCATGCATGCGGAACGCCCCTTTCGGATTATTCGGAGTACTTTCTGTATCCGGGATGTCTTATCGGGAAAGCCTTTGCAATATCGCAGCATTCGTCGATTTTCTCTCGGGGCAGGTCCTTTGCGCCGCCGAGCTGTCTTGCGACAAGACTTACCTTTGCGAAATGCTCAAGCGTTTCCATGCGGTAATAAGCCTGCGTAATATCAACGCCGACCGTAACCGCACCGTGGTTTTCCATTAAAATAGTATCGTGATTTGCGAGGTAGGGGATAATGCTGTCGGCAACGCCCTGTGAGCCGGGAGTGTCGTACGGAGCAATGGGAACGGAGCCAAGGAAGATTATAGCCTCGGGCATCGTGTAGTCGTCAAGGGGAATGTGTGCGATTGCGAAGCCTGTCGCCGTGGGGGGATGAGCATGAACAACCGCATTGATGTCGGGGCGCTCCTTGTAGCAGCGCAGATGCATCTTGAACTCCGACGAGGGCTTGTAACCGTCGGGGCAGTACAGTACGTTGTTGTCTATATCCATTTTTACGAGCATGTCGGGCGTGAGTATGCGCTTGCTTGTGCCCGTGGGAGTTGTCCAGAATGTGCCGTCTTCGCATTTTACGGAAATATTTCCGTCGTTTGCAGCAACAAAGCCAAGCTGCCAGAGGTTGTGTCCGACCTCGCATATAGCTTTTTTGATTTCAAGTTCTGTCATATGTATCTTCCTTTCGTTCGGCTCACGCCGTTTCAATCATTCGGTTATATCTATTTTAACATATATTTTCAAAAAAGTCCATATTTTTATGAAAACCTTTACACAAAATTTTTGTTTTATTTTTTAAGTAAATTATAAGAATGTTTTAAGTTAATAAAAAGTAAAAGATATTTAAAAAAATAACAAAAATGTATTGACATTTGAATTTAAGCTGTGCTATAATTAAGTCAACAAAGGAGCGGACGCACAGAGCGTGCAGCTCCGAAAAACGCACTGCCGCCCCGATTTTGCGGCGTTGCCTTATACAGTAACTTACAGACTGCGGTCTGTGCAAAAATGCCAAGGCGGCGGAGCCGAGGCAAAAATAAAGAAAAGAGGTACGAAAAATGAAGGTTCAGATTTTCGGCGAAAAGTCAATCCCCAACATGCCCTGGCAGGAAAAGCCTGCAGGCTGCAAGGACGTTATCTGGCGTCACACCGCTAACCCCGTAATCCCGAGAGATCTTCTCCCGACAAGCAACTCCATCTTCAACAGCGCTGTTGTTCCTTTCAACGGCAAGTTTGCAGGTGTGTTCCGTGTTGACGATAAGGAAAGAAACATGGCTATCCACGCAGGCTTCTCCGACGACGGCATCAACTGGAACATCAATCCCGAAAAGGTTGAATGGATAAACGACGACCCCGAAACAGCGGCTGCAAACCCCTGGCAGTACGGCTACGACCCCCGCTGCGTATGGATTGAAGACAGATACTGGATTACATGGTGCAACGCTTACGGCTGGAAGCCGACAATCGGTATCGGCTGGACAAAGGATTTCAAGGAATTCCACCAGTGCGAAAACGCTTTCCTCCCGTTCAACAGAAACGGCGTTCTCTTCCCCAGAAAGATTAACGGCAAGTATGTAATGTTCAGCCGTCCTTCCGACAGCGGACATACACCTTTCGGCGACATGTATCTTTCCCAGTCCCCCGATATGAAGTACTGGGGCGAACACAGACACGTTATGGCTCCCAACAAGGGCTGGGAATCCTTAAAGATAGGCGCAGGTCCTATTCCCATTGAAACAAGCGAAGGCTGGCTCGTGTTCTACCACGGCGTACTTCAGAGCTGCAACGGCTACGTTTACAGCTTCGGCGCTTGCATCCTCGACATCGACAAGCCCTGGATTGTTAAGTACCGCTGCTCCGAATACCTCCTCAACCCCCGTGAGTACTATGAGTGCGTAGGCGACGTTCAGAACGTTACATTCCCCTGCGCTACACTCTGCGACGCAGACACAGGCAGAATTGCAATCTTCTACGGCTGTGCAGATACCTGCGTAAGCCTTGCTTACACAACCGTTGACGACGTAGTTGATTATGTAAAGAATCATTCTTCCGTCTGATTACATCTGAAAGGCAACAATCTCACGAAGCTGTAAGGCAGAGGTTCATACAGAAGTATTTATCCTATTATTGAGGAAAACCCTTTTGAAAAAGGGTTTTCCTCAAACTTCTTTCCTAAAACTTTATAGATTGATTACAGCCTGACAGGGGTAAACCCTGTTAGGCTGTAATCAATGCTTAAAGGCTTTGGAAGGGGGTATGGGGGATAACCTTTCTTCAGAAAGGTTTCCACCGATAAATGCATATAAAACTTCTATATGGGTACCGCTCTTAATTACCTGCGGTGTTGTTTTTTTATTTCTGAATACTGCTGTCATACAATTCGAGCATCCG
>JAZNLN010000168.1:0-2941 GCA_045579125.1 Ruminiclostridium sp. | reverse complement strand
TCTTGGCTTCTCCCTTACCAAATTGTGCTTTGAAGGTCCTGAAGCAGAACTGCGTTTGACCTACAATACTCAACCTGCAATCTTGACTGCCAGCACCATTTGTGCAGAAATTTTAAAACAACACGGCGCTGTTGCTGATATAGCTGCTGGTCACAGTCTGGGCGAATATTCCGCACTCCAGGCTGTTATCAATCTAAAAGGTTTTAGGAAAGGAGTTTGAGGAATAACCCTTTTTCAAAAGGGTTTTCCTCAATATCAAATATAAAACTTCTGTGTGAATCGCTCCATATCTTCGGAGCCTCTGTTTTCTACGTCATCATTTCCCGCAGCAGGAGCAGAATCTTTTTTTCCTTTCTTGACACCTGCACCTGCGACATACCCATAATCTTTCCCGTTTCGCCCTGTGTTTTGTTTGCTTTGTAGCGCAGACTTATGAGGCGTCTGTCCTCCTCGGGAAGCGCCGCAAGACACTGTTCAAGCGCTATCATTTCGGTTACTCTCGCCTGCGGAGCCTCGACGGGCAAATCAAACTCACTTGAATCATCTTCCCCGACCGTAAGCGAAACAGGCGGCTGCGAAACGGCAATCGCCTCCGCAATTTCAAGCGCAGTCACGCCGAAATACTCCGCAAGCTCGTCAAGGCGGGGCTCTCTGCCGTCCTTTGCTGCCTGCTCACGGTACCGTCCGACCTTCAGCGACAATTCTTTCAGACCTCTGCTCACCTTGACCGTGCCTCCGTCACGGAAAAGCCGCTTTATTTCACCGAGTATGACAGGTACTGCGTAGGTCGAAAAACAGAGCCCCCTGCTCTCGTCAAAGCCCTTTGCCGCTTTCATCAGCCCCACACAGCCCGCCGAATACAGCTCCTCGTACTCTATTCCCCGCCCTCGGAATCGGTTTGCGAGCGAATGCACCAAGCCGAGGTTGTTTTCGATAAACTTGTCGTCAACCTTGTTCATTTCTCGTTTTCAGCATTTTCTGCATGGTAACGGTCGTGCCCTTTCCTACTCTGCTCGTGACCTTGAGCTTGTCGGTAAAGCTTTCCATGACCGCAAAGCCAAGCCCTGCCCTGTCTCCTTCTGCACACGTTGTAAACAGCGGGGTCATCGCCTGCTTTACGTCGGCAATGCCGCATCCGCTGTCCTTTATTCGTATGTAAAGCGTGCTGTCGCAGAGAATGCGGGCGGTTATTCCGATTTCGCCGACCGTGTTGCGATAACCGTGCACAATACAGTTCGTAACCGCCTCGGAAACGGCGGCCTTTATGTCGTTTATTTCCTCAACCGTGGGATTTAGCTGTGCCGCAAAGGCGGAAACGCACACCCTTGCGAACGCCTCATTCTGCGACAGGCTCGGAATAGTCAGCCTTATGTAGTTGCTGATTTTCTTTTTTCGGTAGACGGACATTTCCCCTCACCTCCCCCTTTTTTGTTTTCAATCACAAGCCCCGCCAGCCCTGACAGCGTGAGCATTTTCATAACGAACGGCGTCGGATTTTTTATGGCAATCCTGCCGCCGAACCCCTCCAGCACCCGCATTCTGCCGAGAATAAGCCCTATCCCCGAGCTGTCCATAAATGCTACCTCGGCAAAATCCAGCAGCAGCCGTTTCGGCTCCGTGCTTTCAAGCGCAGAATCTATGTTAAGGCGCATTGCGGTAACGCTGTGGTGGTCTATGTCGCCACGCAGTCTTACGGTCACGCAGTCGCCGTTGTTTTCGATTTCAGCAGGCATAATTACCTCCGCAAAAAAATAATGACAGCACACGGTCTGTCCGTGCACTGCCATTATTATAGCGTTATTCATTTGAGAAAACTGTCGTTTTCGGGGGGCATGTCCCAAAATCCGCCGACACGTTTCATCTTTCTTCGATTATTTCAACAGGGTCGGTCCATGAGTTGTTCAGCTTCACGCCGAAATGCAGGTGCGGAGCCTCTTTGCACTCAATGTCCGCCGTGTTTCCGACCTTGCCGATTATTTCGCCGCCGTTGACCGCCTGTCCTGCGCTCACGCTTACATCTGCCGCCATTGAGCAGTAATAGCCGACGAGGCCGTCGTTATGGTCGATAACAACACACACGCCCCACAGCGGGTCGTCGTACACCTCGCTTACCGTTCCCGAGGTCATCGCAAGTACGTCCGTACCTGTTTCGGCGGCAATATCAATGCCGTCGTGCGTTTTCCACACCTCAAGCGTTTTGGACTTGATCAGCTCGCCGTTGCTGAATGCGTTGAAAATCTCGCCCTCCACGGGCATTATGCACGGCGACGGCAGCACACTGCTGTTCGCCTGCGTCTCCTGCGGCTCCGTCTGCTCGGGCTTATCCTTGGGAACACCGTCCGTATCTGCGTTTGCGCCGACTGCGTCCTCTGCGGGAAAGAGGTATATATTTTCGGATGTTGCCGCCTCCTTTCCCCCTATCTTGTCAATCGCCTGATTGTATGCGACGTAGGTCGAAACGCCGACCGCCGACACGCATAACAGCAAAGCGATAACAAAGCCCTTGCCCCTGAACGCCTCTTTTATTGACTTGAATTTCACCTTTTTCATATACTTACCGTTCCTTTCTGTTTGCCTGGTAACGGTATTATTGGCATTTTTTCGGGGGATATACGGCAAAACCGTGATTATTTCGGGGAAAGTTCCCATGCCCTCTTTTTTGTTTTACTTGTAATGACTGCGCCGCTTTAAAGCAGCGAATATTTAGTTCATATCAACCCCTTGGCGTTTTCCTTTATACAGATGATATGTGGAGTAAACGTGCGACCCACACCCCGTCCAAGCACAGCACCGCCACGAGCGAAGCGAGGGCGACGAACGGAGTGAGGAGCGGGTAAAATGGCGGCGAAGGCGGCATTTTACGGCGGTGCGGGATGTTCGCACTTGTCTGTATAAAAAAATCCACGTTGCAATTCCCGCACAGAAAGTCTTTGGAAGGGGG
>JAZNLN010000167.1:0-4047 GCA_045579125.1 Ruminiclostridium sp. | reverse complement strand
TACTACGTTTATCTTTTCGCCGAACTCGATTTCGCCGTTCTTTACAAGCTCTGCGTATGTAGAAATGTAGTATACAATCTGCGGGGAAAGTCTGCCCCAGTTGATGGAGTTTGCGCTGGAGAATACAACGTTCAGCTTGTCAAGCTCGCTCTTTATTGCGTCGTCGGTAAAAATAGCCTTAACGCCGTTCTGGCAGTCGTCAAAGTTGCCTTTTACAGCGCATACGTTGACATTTCCGCCCTCCTGGGTTGTCATCTGACGCTTCTGCATATCGCTTACGCCGTCCTCGGGATAGAAAACCGTAATGCTTGTGCCGTCAACATCCTTGAAGCCCTCAAGAGCGGCCTTGCCTGTGTCGCCGGAGGTAGCAACGAGGATTGCGATTTCCTTGTTGTCTACAACCTTCTTCGCCGAGCATGTGAGAAGATAGGGGAGAATCTGGAGCGCCATATCCTTGAATGCGCATGTAGGACCATGCCACAGCTCAAGGAAATATGTGCCTGTGAGAAGATGCGAAAGCTCGCATACGTTTTCCGTGTCGAAATTTGTCTTGTAAGCGCCGTCTACGCAGTATCTGATTTCCTCGTCGGTAAAATCAGTAAGGAAAAGCTTGAAAATGTCAAAAGCTCTGTCGGGATAGGACTTTTCGCTTAATGCGATGAGCTGTTCCTTTGTGAGCTTGGGAAGATTTTCGGGCACGAACAGACCGCCCTCGTCGGACAGGCCCTGTGCAATAGCCTTTGCGCTTGAAATGCTTATATCGGCGTTTCTTGTGCTTTTGTAATTCATAATAAATGCTCCTTTCGTTCAGTTAAACGTAAATATTCCCGACGCATCGAATGCGCCCTCGAAATACTCTATTCCGAGAACCTGCGGATTTTCCTCCGTCGTTACGGATACGTCGGCTATATCAAACCGCACATACACCTCGTCCTCGTATTCGCTCTGAAACAGGTCGGTGGTTTTGATAATTTTTATCTGCTTTCGCTTATCAACCGCCTCGTACCCCTCGCACAGCGTGCCGAATTTTCGGGTTTTCACCTCTACGACGGCAAGAATATCGTCCTTTCGGGCGATAATGTCAAGCTCGCCGCAGCGTTTCCTGTAATTCCGCTTTACTATTATGTAGCCACGCTGCTCAAGGTAGCGGCAGACAGCGTCCTCGCCTACCCTGCCTCGTTTTTTTCTTACACTATCTTCCATATTACAATATCTTTTTGAGGAAGCTCCTTCTGTGAATTTCGCTTATTCCGTACTTTTCTATCATTTCGTAATGCAGCTTTGTGCCGTAGCCCTTGTGCTTTTCGAACTGATACTGCGGATATTTCTCCGCAAGCTCCTTCATGTACCTGTCACGGGCAACCTTTGCAAGGATTGACGCTGCGGCAATGCTCGCCGAAACGCTGTCGCCCTTTATCACCGTTTCCGCCTCGCAGTCAAGCGGCGGCAGTCTGTTGCCGTCAACCAGCGCAAGGGAGGGCTGCACGCCCAGACCCTCGACCGCACGTTTCATTGCAAGGAACGTTGCCTGCAAAATGTTGTATGCGTCGATTTCCTCGGCGCTTGCGGTCGCTATGCAGTGCGCCCGTGCCTTCTGCGTTATTTCTTCGAACAGCGCCTCTCTGCGCTTTTCGGAAAGCTTTTTGCTGTCGTTCAGTCCGTCGATGAAAACTCCGTCGTCGAACACGACTGCTGCGGCGTATACATCGCCCGCCAGCGGACCTCTGCCCGCCTCGTCAACTCCGCAGAGGATTATGCCGCCTCTGCGCCTGTCGCTGTCGAACGCAAACCGCTCCTCAAGCTCACGGCTTTTCAAGAGAGATTTTTCCAAGCTTACCACTCCTAAATTCATCAAGCAATGCAATGCTTGCTCTTTCCGTATCCGCCTCGCCGCCCGAAATAATCATTCCTCTGCGGCGTGCTATCAGCTCTATTATATTTCCGTCAAAATCTGCGAGCTTGTAGCGCTCCTTGAGATTGTCGGGATAATGCTCCTTGAGATATTCGCCAAGCTCGTACGCAAGCGACTCAATGTCCATGACGCCGTCCTTGATTGCGCCCGTAAACGCAAGGTTTACCGCAACCTGCTTATCGTCGAACTTCGGCCATAATATACCCGGCATGTCCAGCAGCTCAACCTCGCTGTCAATCGTAACCCACTGCTTGCCTCTTGTAACGCCCGGTCTGTCCTCTACCTTTACCTTTCTGGAATTTGCCATGCGGTTGATAAACGAGGATTTTCCGACATTTGGTATGCCGACAACCATTATGCGGAGGGCTTTTCCGATATTTCCCTTTGCTCTGCGGCGTTCAAGCAGCTCACGCAGAAGCGTTTTCAGCAGCGGTACAAAGCCCTTTATGCCCTTGCCGCTGCGGCAGTCGCACACCAGCACCGACGTGCCCTGTGACTCGTACAGTTTTTTCCACTCTGCGGTTATTTTATCGTCTGCGTAGTCGCACTTATTCAGAATAATTATTCTCGGCTTGCCCGAAATGATTTCGTTAATAACAGGATTGCGGCTGGATTCGGGAATACGGCAGTCAACTATCTCGACCACTGCGTCAACCAGCTTTAAGCTGTCCTCAATCATTCGGCGGGTCTTGGTCATATGCCCGGGGAACCACTGTATATCTGCCTCGTAGCCCATTACAGACCTCCCATTCTGTCAAAAGGATAAACTCTGAAAAATGCCTTTCCGACAACGTATTTCAAATCAACACAGCCTACATAATACTCCGTGAACATATCCTTTACCCAGCGGCTGTCCGTGGAATTATTGCGGTTGTCGCCAAGGACGAAAACCGTATTTTCCTCAACCGTCAGCGGATAGTCCGCATTGCCTCTGCGGCTTTCTCTTATCGTTTCTGCGATGTAATCCTCCTGAAGCGCCTCGCCGTTTCTGTAAACGACGCCCGTTTCCCTGTCAATATCTATCACGTCGCCGCCGACGCCGATTACACGCTTTACTATGCCCTCGCCCATTTCGCCCGTTTCGCCGTTGGGAAGGTTTTCCGCCTGGATTATTACAATATCTCCGTACTGCGGCGTGTAGCCGAACTGCCACACAAGCAGCCTTTCACCGTCGTAAAGAGTAGGCTGCATGGAAATTCCGCTTACGTCGTTCATTCTGACAAAAAATGTAAGAATAATAATTACGCACATAAAAGCGGAAACAAAGTTATCCGCCCAGTCAAGCAGCTCGGAGCCTATGCTCGCCGCAGGCTTGTCCTTTTCTGCGCCGTTCGCATCATGCTCGAAGAAATCGTCCGTATCCCTTTTCTCGGACGGAGTCTTCATTTCTTCCATTTTCCGTTACCTCCAATCTATAAGACCGAACTCCGAAAACGGAGTCACACGCAGAAACGCCCGACCGACGATATAATTCTGATTGACCATTCCTACGCTGCTGCTACGGCTGTCCAGAGAGTCGTTGCGATTGTCGCCGAGAACGAATATATGTCCCTCGGGTACCGTTACCTCGCCGTCAAAATCCTGCTGAAGATGTGTCAGCGCATTTATCGTGTAGTTCTCCTCATAAATCGTGGAGCCCGCATTTATATAGCGGATTGCGAGCGGCTCGCCGTTGCGGTACACGACGCCCTGTTCAAAGTCAATATCTATCGTGTCGCCGGGAAGCCCTATCACACGCTTTACTATCGGCATTCCGTATTCACCTCTGTCGTTTACAAGCCCGTTAGCCTGAAGAACGACTATGTCGCCGTAGGCGGGCTCATACATGAGGTCGGAAATGAGGAGGCGGTTTTCGTTCTGAAGAGTCGGCATCATAGATTCTCCGTCAACCGTCGTAACTCTCACGAGGAACGTAAAGACGAGCATTACGCCTATAATTCCGAGGAGTGTGCTTTCAATCCAGTCAAACATTTCTCCGAAAACGGAAAAAGGCTTTTTTTCTTTTTTAACGCCCTTTTTTTCGATTTCGTCAGCCATTCTCTGCTCCTTAAATCCTAACGTAAAAACGCACGCTTTTGTGACGTGAGTCTTAATTTTTTTAACATTGTTGAACGTTTTTTACATTTGCGATACCG
>JAZNLN010000166.1:0-3381 GCA_045579125.1 Ruminiclostridium sp. | reverse complement strand
GGCGAAATAAAAGATTATGGAAGTTCTGACAGAGTACGGCAGCAGTGCCGCAGCTTGCATTACAGCAGAAAAGGAGGAGAAATTATGATGGACGCAACGAAATACCGCACGGGTTATTTTCCTGTGTCAAGTGATTACAATGAGTGGGTAGAAAAGGATTATATCGAAAAGCCGCCCGTATGGTGCAGCGTTGATATGCGTGACGGAAATCAGAGCCTTATTATCCCCATGAGCCTTGAGGAAAAGCTTGAATATTACAAGGTGCTCCTTGAGGTCGGATTCAAGGAAATCGAGGTGGGTTTCCCTGCGGCGAGCGAAACCGAGTACGAGTTTCTCCGCACGCTTATTGACAACAATATGATTCCCGATGATGTTACAGTGCAGGTGCTGACACAGTGCCGTGAGCATATTATCCGCAAGACCTTTGACGCCTGCAAGGGTGCGCCGAGCGCTATCATACATTTTTACAACTCCGTGAGCGTGGCACAGCGTGAGCAGGTTTTCGGAAAATCCAGAAAAGAAATAAAACAGATTGCGGTTGACGGCGCAAAGCTTGTAAAAAGGCTGGCTGATGAATACGAAGGGAATTTCCGTTTCGAGTACTCTCCCGAATCGTTTACGGGAACGGAGCCCGAGTACGCTCTTGAGGTATGCAACGCAGTGCTTGACGTGCTCATGCCGAGCGAAAACAATAATGTTATTATCAATCTTCCCGTGACGGTAGAAATGAGCCTTCCGCACATCTACGCCTCACAGGTCGAATACATGAGCAAGAATCTGAAATACCGTGAGCATGTCACGCTCTCTCTCCATCCGCACAACGACCGTGGAACAGGCGTAGCAGACACCGAGCTTGCACTTCTTGCGGGGGCGGACAGAGTAGAGGGAACGCTTTTCGGAAACGGCGAAAGAACAGGCAATGTTGACATTATAACCCTCGCAATGAATATGTACTCGCACGGCGTTGACCCAAGGCTTGATTTTTCAAATATGCCGTATCTCGTGGAGAAATACGAAAAATGTACCCGCATGCAGGTATATGAGCGTGCGCCGTATGCAGGAGCGCTTGTATTTGCGGCATTCTCGGGAAGTCACCAAGACGCCATCGCAAAGGGTATGAAATACAGGGAAAAGAAAAACCTGCACGAATGGTCCGTGCCGTATATCCCGATTGACCCGAAGGATATAGGAAGAACATACGACGCAGATGTCATCAGAGTTAATTCGCAGTCGGGCAAGGGCGGCATCGGCTATCTCCTTGAGCAGACCTACGGCTACAATCTGCCTGCAAAGATGCGTGAGCATTTCAGCTATCTCTGCAAGAGCATTTCCGACAGAGAGCACAAGGAATTAAAGCCCGAGGAAGTGCTTGAAATCTTTACCGAAAGCTATCTTGAAACCGACCGCATAATCAATGTAACCGATTTTGATTTTATGCGGGAAAACGACACTGTAAAGATAAATGTTACATTCGTAAAGGACGGAGCGGAAACCGAAATGGAGGCAGAGGGCAACGGTTCTCTCAACGCCATCAACAATGCGCTCAAGGCATATACGGGAGCGGATTACACGCTCCAGGTATTTACGCAGCACAGCATGCAGGGAAAGGGCTCGCAGTCGGTAGCGGCGTCGTATATCGGACTTGAATGTCCGAACGGCAAAATGTACTGGGGCGTCGGCACGCACACCGACGTCATCAAGGCGAGTACAAATGCGCTTCTTAACGCATTCTGCAACATGACCAAAGGAGGAAACTGATATGGGAATGACAATGACACAAAAAATACTTGCTGCTCACGCAGGGCTTGACAGCGTTGCTGCGGGTCAGCTCATAAGCGCCGGACTTGACATCGTGCTCGGAAACGATATTACGACGCCCGTGGCCGTTAATGAATTCAGAAAAGCAGGTTTTGAAAAGGTGTTTGACAAGGACAGGATAGCTATTGTTCTTGACCATTTTGTTCCCAACAAGGATATAAAGGCGGCGGAGCAGAGCAAGACCTGCCGTGAATTTGCATGCTCTCACTGTGTAAGCCATTTCTACGACGTCGGAAAAATGGGTATCGAGCATGCGCTTCTTCCCGAGCAGGGAGTAGTAACAGCCGGCGACTGCATTATCGGTGCAGACAGCCACACCTGCACCTATGGCGCTCTCGGCGCATTTTCGACGGGCGTAGGCTCTACCGATATGGCGGCGGGAATAGCGACGGGAACGGCGTGGTTCAAGGTGCCCTCGGCAGTCAGATTCAATCTTACGGGAAAGCTTCCCGCCAACTGCAGCGGCAAGGATGTTATTCTTACGATTATAGGCATGATAGGCGTTGACGGCGCACTTTACAAGAGCATGGAATTTACAGGCGACGGCGTAAAAAATCTTTCCATGGACGACAGACTGTGTATCTGTAATATGGCGATTGAAGCGGGTGCAAAGAACGGTATTTTCCCCGTAGACGAGCTCACGCTGTCATATCTTGACGGCAGGAGCGAGAGAAAGCCTGTTGTTTACGAGGCGGACGCAGACGCAGAATATGAGAGGACGATAGATGTGAATTTGTCCGAAATCGTGCCAACAGTTGCTTGTCCTCATCTGCCCGAAAACACTCGTCCCGCAGGCGAACTGCATGATATAAAAATCGATCAGGTAGTTATCGGCTCCTGCACTAACGGAAGAACAGAGGATATGTACGCCGCATACAAAATACTTAACGGCAAGCATGTTGCGGACGGTGTGCGCTGTATCATAATCCCCGGCACGATGAAAATTCTCCGTGAGTGCGTTGAAAACGGCTGGTACACAGCGTTCATTGACGCAGGCGCCATTGTTTCAACGCCGACCTGCGGACCATGCCTCGGCGGTTATATGGGCATTCTTGCGGCGGGGGAAAAATGTATCGCCACGACAAACCGCAATTTCGTCGGACGTATGGGACATGTTGACAGCGAGGTGTATCTTGCCTCTCCGCATACTGCGGCAGCAAGTGCACTCACGGGCTATATAACAGAATACAAGGAGGATTAAGCTATGAACACAAAAGGCAAGGTATTCAAGTATCCCGACAACGTGGATACGGACGTTATCATCCCCGCACGTTATCTTAATACTCCCGACGCAAACGAGCTTGCGCTTCACTGCATGGAGGATATAGACAGGGAATTTGTAAACAAGGTTGAAAATGGCGACGTTATGGTTGCGGGCTGGAATTTCGGGTGCGGCTCGTCACGGGAGCACGCTCCGCTTGTTATAAAGACCTGCGGTACCGGCTGTGTAATCGCCAAAAGCTTTGCGAGAATTTTTTACCGCAACGCAATAAATATCGGACTGCCCATTCTTGAATGCGAGGAAGCGGCGGAGGAAATAAAAGCGGACGATGAGGTTTCCGT
>JAZNLN010000165.1:0-5391 GCA_045579125.1 Ruminiclostridium sp. | reverse complement strand
GTCAGCCGTTTCCGTTTTCACGAAGCCAAAACCCATGCTGTTGCGAAGCTGCTCCGCTGTCTGCGGTACGGGCTGTTCCGAACTGCTCTGAACGGTATACACAGCTTTTTCAAGCCCGAGATTTTCCTTGGCAAAGCTCATAAGCACTGCCATCATATTCTCCGCCGTCTGCTGTGTGGGCTGTGACTGAACGGTCTGCATTTCTGCCGTCTGCATGAAGAATTCCGCCGCAGGCTTTACTGTCTGCGCCGACGCAAACTCAACTGCTGCCGCCGCCTCGGAATAAACCTCGTTCTTAACCTCCGCAGGCATATCGGGAGTTACTGCTCCGACGTTCGAAATAACGCTCAGAATAAGCTCCTGCGCCGTTTCGTCCTCCTCGTCGGTGAATTTTCCCGCAAGCTGTCTGAGAGCCGAAAGGAGCTCCGCTTTTTCTGCGCCGCTTTCCTCCGCCGCCTTGAGCATGTTGCCGAGAATGTCGCCAAGCTGTGACACAAGCTCGTCCGCCGCCTCGTTCTGAACGGTGACTGCGTCTGTGACAGGCTGTGCCGTCTGCATAGGCTGTGCCTCCGCATTGCGAAGATACTCGGAAAACGCAGGAGCGTCAGTTTCCGCCGCCGACTGCTGCTGCACCTGAACAGACTGCTGGATAACCGCCACGTCTGCCGTAGGCATCGGATTGTTAGTCACCATATTCACACCTCCTTTCATGGGATATGTGCAAATAATCTGTATGTCAGGCTGAATAAAGGGCGCACTTTCCCTTATATTCTCCTTAATTATACACAAAAAACTCCCAAATGTCAATTACATTTTTGTTTTTTTGACCGATTCATAAAACTTTTTCGGCGATACATCCAAAGACAGCTGTTATTTTTTTACCTGCGGCAGTTCAGCCGCCTCCGCCGGGCCCGTGAGGGCGGTTTTTTCGCCGCCGCTCCACGCCGGCTGTGCATGTTATATATTATAATGGTATGGCCTGCCGCAGAACAAACTGAACTTAATTTAAAAAAATATGTAAATAGCTATTGACTTTTTCACTCTAAAGTGGTACACTTTAATATATAAAAGTAAACGAAAGGGAATTATAATTATGAAATCACGACACAGCAACGAAAATCTCGACCTTCTCTTCAATGCAATATTACAGCTTAAAAATCTTGACGAATGCTACGATTTCTTTGAGGATTTATGCACAGTGCAGGAGCTCCGCTCCATTTCACAGCGCCTTATCGTCGCAAAGCTCCTCTCCGAGGGTCATGTTTACAGCGAAATCGTTGACGAAACAAAGGCAAGCACAGCTACAATCAGCCGTGTAAACAGAACTCTCCAGTACGGCAACGACGGCTACGCTGAAATTTTCAAGAGAATAAAGGAGAGTAAGTGAGCGGATACTGCGATTTCGCCGCTTACTACGATAAGCTGACAAGCAATATCGACTACAAGGAAATTGCGGAATACTACGACAGCATAGCTGCCCGTTTCGGCGGCAGAAGGGGTGTACTTCTTGACCTCGCCTGCGGCACGGGCAGTCTTTCCGTGTGCCTGTCAGAACTCGGCTACGACGTAATCGGAGCGGACTGCTCGCCCGATATGCTGAATATCGCTGTATCAAAGGAGCACGAGGGGATAACCTATATCTGCCAGGATATGTGCGAGCTGGAGCTATACGGAGCGGCGGACGTCGTAATCTGTGCGCTCGACAGCTTCAATCACCTCGAATCCGAGGAACAGCTGCGGCAGGCGTTCTCCCGCATAGCCGAATACACCGAAAGCGGCGCACTCCTGATGTTCGATGTCAACACGCCGTATAAGCACGAAAACGTACTGGGCGACAATACGTTCGTCTACGACTGCGACGACGTGTACTGCGTGTGGCAGAACTACAACGAGGGCGGCGGTGTGACAGCCATTGAGCTGGATTTCTTTATCCCCGACGAGGACGGAAAATACAGCCGCTATACCGACGGCTTTACGGAAACTGCCTACCCCCTCTCTCTTTACAGGGACATTCTCGCAGAAAACGGCTTTGAAATCCTTGCAGAATACGAATACCTGACGGAAAATCCCGTGAGGGAAGACAGCGAAAAGGCCGTATTTGCCGCAAGAAAGAAATGAATTACCGAAAGGACTGCAAATGGGCAAAATTGTAAGAGCCTTATCTGCCGACGGCGGCGTTCTCTGCTCGGCGATAAACTCAACCGATATAGTAAACGAAATTTTCAGAATACACAAAACCACTCCCGTAGCCTCTGCGGCTCTCGGCAGACTCGCCACAGCGGGCAGCATTATGGGCGCCATGCTCAAGGGCGAGGACGACCTGCTGACGCTCCGCATGAACGGCGGCGGACCGTCGGGAAATCTCGTCGTTGCGGCGGATTTTATGGGAAACGTCAAGTGCTATGCGGAAGAAACGCAGGTTGACCTCCCGCTGAACGCAAAGGGCAAGCTTGACGTGGCGGGCTATGTCGGCACGGACGGCTTCCTCGACGTAGTCAAGGACCTCGGACTGAAAGAGCCTTACGCAACCCGCACGCCGATTGTTTCGGGCGAAATTGCGGAGGACATTACGTCGTATTATGCCGTAAGCGAACAGATACCGACAGTATGTGCGCTCGGCGTGCTTGTGGACAGAGACTGGTCGATAAAGGCAGCGGGCGGCTACATCATTCAGCTCGTTCCGCCCATAGACGAAAGCGCTATCGAAATAATCGAACGGAATATACAGAAAATGCAGAGCGTGACGCAAATGCTCGAATCGGGCATGACAAGCGAGGAAATCGCACTCATGGGCCTTGAGGGGCTCGACGGCGCAGTTCTCGACAGCTGGGAAGCTGTTTACGCCTGCAACTGCAGCAGGGAACGCACCGAGAAAATCCTCATCAGCCTCGGCACAGAGGAGCTCGCACGCCTCGCCGACGAACAGGATACGACAGAGGTGTGCTGCCATTTCTGCGACAAGAAATACAGCTTCACAAGCGGAGAGCTGAAAACTCTGCTTGACGAGGCGCAGAAGAAAGCGTGAGCGGTATGACACACGGAGAAAAAGCAAAGGAGCTGTTTACCAAAGGCTACAACTGTGCGCAGTCGGTAGCGGCGGCATTCTGCGACATCACGGACACAGACGAAAAGACAATGCTTATGCTGTCGTCGTCGTTCGGCGGCGGCATGGGACGTATGCGTGAGGTGTGCGGCGCAGTTTCGGGTATGTTCATGGTGCTCGGACTGCTTTACGGCTACTCCGAAACCGACGACGGAGGCAAAAAAGCCGAGCTGTACGCTCGGGTACAGCACCTCGCAGAACAGTTCCGCAAAGAAAACGGCTCGATTATCTGCCGTGAGCTTATAGAGGGCGTGTCGGGAAACGATACCGACCCGAGCCGTCCGAGCGAGCGCACAGCGGAATATTATAAAAAAAGACCCTGCGGCGAGCTTGTGAAAACCGCAGGCGATATTCTCGAAAAATATATACAGGAAAATCCCGTCTTTTATAAGAAATGAGCAATCCCGCAGCTGATGTGCTGCGGGATTAAATGCTTTTATAAGACATATCTGACAAGCCTGAAATTATCGGATAATACCGCTCGGCTTAAAACGGCCGCTTGTCAAAATACCCGTTTTCTTTCCAATACTCAAAAGGATAACTTCCGTCGCCGATAAACCTTTTGAGTACAAATCTGTTTATATAATACATGAAAACCGTCGATACATAAGGGCGTTTCTTCTTCATTGAGCAGAAGCGCCGAGCCGCTTTCCGAAGCCTTTTTTCCTGTTTAATCTGCTTTTTTACCGGCATTTTGTCCCATTTGTCCGTAAACATCCTTATTCCTGCCGATGACACACGATTTATTCCCCAGCTTTTTAAACATTTCTTTATGCTGTTGACAGCAGCGGTGCTTCCTGTTCCCGTTGTAAGTATGAATGCTTTTTTGCCGAACATTTCTTTTCTCGGAGATACGGTCATTGTAAAAAAATCAAGGTGGTCCAGCAGATTTTTCATGCAGCCCGTCATAGCGGAGGCTCCGTAATGGGGAGTGGTAAAAACAAGTGCGTCAGCCTCCATTATCGCCTTATATATCGGGTCGATATAATTGGCATGAGGGCACTTTTCACGAGGATTGCCAAGACACATCTGACAGCCCAGGCAAAACTCCGGAACGTCCTTCGGCAGGAAAAATTCCGAATATTCCGCTTTGCCGTATTGGGATAATGCGTCCGTAAAAATCTTCGTGGCAGTATATGTGTTTCCCTTTCTCGGACTGCCATGAAATACCACTGTTTTCATATTATTCCTTCCTTTTTCAGCCGCCGCAATTTCGTAATATGTTCAATAAATCCTGTTTGCCACTGAATTGATTATAACAAAGTTGCCTAACAAAGTCAATTACATAAGAAAACGAAAAGCCGGTTTTGAAATCAATATCATGTTTGTTGAGAAAAAAACAAAAAGTGAAAATCCCCACAGCACAAAACTGTGGGGAGATATTAAATGTATCTTATTACTTCCGTTTCCTTACCGTCCTCTATGTAACCCATGTGCCTTATTTTATTTTAAAGAAGTCCTACCGACTGCATATAATCGTAGTATTCTTTTTCTTCCTCTGCCCAGTTGTTCTTTACCCAGACAGAGAATTTTTCAAATACATCTTCAGATGTGTTTCTCTTGATTATCTTTTTCATCATTTCATTTTTTTCTTCTATGAAAGGATTGTCTGAATAACTGTCGTCAAAACCTGATGCTGTTGCATCACTTATGATTTTGTTCATAACATCAGGACCATATGTCTGATAGATGAATGTAACAAATCTGTAACCATAATGGTAGTTGTCGGTTTTTTTATCAATGACATATCTGAAACCTGCGTCCTTCTGGTCGAAAAGAGTGGGGTCGAGTTGGTATGTGCTTCCGTAATACTGGATTATGCTCCAGGGTGCTGACTTGCGTTTTTTGAGAACTTCATATGTTGTGTGTTCTGCAAAACCTTCATTGAGAACAGTTCCGAGAGAATTTCCGTTTCTTAAATGAAGAAGATGTGTGAGTTCGTGATAGAGGACCTGACAGAATGTTTCTTCACGATAAAAGTCAGAAGATTCAACAACGATTCCCGTCTGGTCTGTATATTGAATGCTGTTTCCGAGGGTAACAATATAGATGTTTACTTTTTTGAAATCGGGGTTTACATTTTCAAATCTTTTCATGTCAGGTTCAAAAAGATATATGGTGTCGGCACAAAAATGATTTCCCTGATAGTTCTTGCTGAATTTAAGACCTGTGTAGTTTTCAAGGTCGGTCATTGCCTCTTCGGCTGTTTTTAACATATCGCCTCTGATTTCAACGCCCTTTTCAAAATAGATTACAACCTTGTCGCTTTCGGCATAACAGTATTTGTC
>JAZNLN010000164.1:0-8569 GCA_045579125.1 Ruminiclostridium sp. | reverse complement strand
GTCCTGAATATACTCAAAAGAAAGGTTGCCGACGGTGTAGAGGTGCGGCTGATTTTCGACGACGTAGGTTCGATAAATACACTCGGAGCCAATTTTCCCGCCGAAATGGAAAATATTGGCATAAAAACCGAGATTTTTAACCCTTACAGACCCTCTCTTGACGTGTTCCTCAACTACCGTGACCACAGAAAATTTGCGATAATCGACGGCAAGGTTGCTTTTACGGGCGGCATAAATATCGCCGACGAATATATCAACAAAAAACAGCGTTTCGGCTTCTGGGAAGACGCCTGCGTAAGGCTTGAGGGCGACGCAGTCGAAAAAATCGTACTGCTTTATCTTGAAATATGGAACTTTGTTTCGGGCGAAAAGCTTGATTTTGAAAAATACCGCTCCGACTATCAGGTCGAAAGCGACGGTCTGGTTATCCCATTTTCCGACGAGCCGTTGTTTCAGGAGCTTGTGTGCGAAAATGCGTACATCAATATCATCAACAACGCTCACCGCTACGTTTACATCTGCACGCCGTACCTCATTCTTGACGACGTAATGACAATGGCGCTTATCCGTGCGGCAAAGAGCGGCGTGGACGTAAAAATCATAACTCCGCACAAGCCCGACAAAAAATATGTTTTCATGCTCACCCGTGCGAACTACACCGAGCTTATCCGCAACGGCGTGAATATATACGAATTTACCCCGGGTTTTATGCATACGAAAATGATTATCTCCGACGACCGCACCGCAATCGTCGGCACATCAAACTTCGACTACCGCAGTTTTTATATGCACTTTGAAAACGGCGTGTGGATGCACAACTGCCGGGCCGTAAACCAAGCAAGAAAATCCTTTCGGAGCAAGCTTGAGCAATGCGAAAAAATCTCTCTTGAGTTCGTTGAAAATGCGCCGCTGAGAGTAAGGATCCTGCGCTCGATTTTAAAAATGTTTGCCCCGCTGTTCTGACGAATATGAGAAAAAACGAAAAAGCAAAAACAGCCATAGAGCTGCTGAAAAAAGAATATCCCGAGGTAAAATGCGCCCTGACCTATACCCTGCCCCACGAGCTGCTTATAGCTACACGCCTTTCCGCACAGTGTACCGACAAGCGTGTGAACATGGTGACGCCCGCTCTTTTTGAACGCTTCCCCGATGTCGACTCCTTTGCGGAGGCAGATGTATCCGAAATAGAGGAGTGCATCAAAAGCTGCGGACTTTACAAGACCAAGGCGGCGGATATTTCGGGCATCTGCAAAGCTCTGCGGGACCGTTTCGACGGAAAAGTGCCCGATACGCTGGAGGAGCTGACCTCTCTCCCCGGCGTCGGCAGAAAAACCGCAAACCTGATCTGCGGCGACCTTTACGGCAAGCCTGCGCTCGTTTGCGACACACATGTAATACGTTTGTCCAACCGCCTCGGCTTCTGCAAGACCAAGGACGCATACGCCGTCGAAAAAGCGCTTGCGAAAATAATTCCGCCCGAGGAACAGCTCAATTTCTGCCACAGGCTCGTTTGGCACGGCAGACTTGTGTGCAGCGCACGCAAACCGATGTGCGAAGGCTGCGTCCTGAACGGAATATGCGCAGAAAACGCAACGCAAAAAAAATAATGCTGCAGTATTGACAACAAAACAATATAGTGTTATAATATTATGGTGGTTTATCGTTTTAAAGCGATACTATAACAGTACATTAAAATATACAGAAAGGAGCAATTTACTGTGAACTACAACATTAAAGACGTTTCCGCAAGACTGCGTGCCGCAAGGGAAAGCCTTGACATCACACCCGAATTTATGGCAGAAAGAACAAGCGTTTCCGTTGAGGAATACCTCATCTGCGAACAGGGCGAAAGAGATTTTTCCGTTTCATTTCTTGACAGATGCTCGGAGGCGCTCGGTATTGAAATGATTGAGTTGCTTACAGGAATGACCCCGACGCTCAAGACCTACTCGGTTGTAAGAAAAGGTGAAGGGCTCCCCATTGAAAGACGTATCGGCTTTACATATCAGCATATGGCTTATCTTTTCAAAAACAAGAAGATTGAGCCGATTATGGTACATGCTCCCTACGAGGAAAGCGAGCAGAACAAGCCCATTCACCTTTCCGTGCACGACGGACAGGAGATGAATTTCATCGTGTCGGGCAGTCTCAAATTTGTAATCGGAGACAGCACCGAAATCCTCAATGCAGGCGACTGCATTTATTTTGACAGCTCGAAGCCGCACGGAATGATTGCAATAAATGGGGAACCGTGCGACTTCTTAGCCATTCTTATCTGATAAGAAAACCTTGAATCTGCCGTATTTCATGCTTATATACTACGAAATACGAGCCCCGCAGTATCGGCGTTATTTCAAAAAATTATCAGCACAGAATGAAAGGATATAACTACATTGGAACAGGTAAAAAACTACTATAAAAAATTCGTAAGCGAGGGCTTTGACGAAAACGGAGTCCTCAATAAATTTGAGCTTACCGCTCCCGACAACTACAACTTCGGATACGATATAGTCGACAAGTTCGGCGAACTTGAGC
The DNA here is from genome assembly GCA_045579125.1 of Ruminiclostridium sp. Taxonomy (GTDB): domain Bacteria; phylum Bacillota; class Clostridia; order Oscillospirales; family Ruminococcaceae; genus Ruminiclostridium_E. The sequence continues at coordinate 6,034 of JAZNLN010000164.1, read as the reverse complement.
CCGACAGACCTGCGCTCAAATACGTTGATTTGCAGGATAACCGCAAGACGTTTTCATACTCCGAGCTTTCTGAGCTTTCGACCCGTGCCGCCAATCTTTTCGCAAGCTACGGCATCAAAAAGGGCGATATGGTTATGCTGGTGCTCAAGAGAAACTACCAGTACTGGTACGCAAACATCGGTCTTACAAAGCTCGGCGCAGTCGTTATCCCCGCAACCCACCTCCTGACAACGCACGATTTCACATACCGTTTTGAAGCGGCGTCCGTCAAGGCTATCGTAGCAACGGGCTACAACCCCGAAATCGCAAAGTACGTTGACGAAGCGGAGCAGGAACTCGGAATTAAGCTTACCGCAAAATTCATCGCAAACGGTGAAAAAGAGGGCTGGATAAACTTTGACGAGGAAATCATGAAACAGCCCGCAACAATGGAACGTGTCGAAACAAATATCAACGACCCTCTCCTGCTGTACTTCACATCGGGCACGACAGGCTACCCCAAAATGGTTACACACTGCCATAAGTATGCGCTTAACCATATTCTCACCGCCGCACACTGGCAGAACAACGACCCCGACGGCATTCATCTGACCATCTCCGACACAGGCTGGGGCAAAGCGGCATGGGGCAAGCTGTACGGACAGATGTCGCTCGGCGGCTGTGTGTTCGTATATGACTTCGATAAGTTTGTTCCTGCGGATATGCTGAAAATAATGCAGGATTTCAAGATAACATCTTTCTGTGCGCCTCCTACGATGTTCCGTTTCTTTATAAAGGAGGGGCTTGAAAACTACGATTTAAGCAGCCTTAAATACGCCGCAATCGCAGGCGAAGCGCTTAATCCCGAGGTTTACAGCAAGTGGCTCGAATACACGGGCATCAAGCTTATGGAAGCTTTCGGACAGACCGAAACCGTCGTTCTTCTCGCAAACCTCAAGGGCATGGAGCCCAAGCCCGGCTCAATGGGCAAGCCCACGCCTTTCTACAACGTTGAAATAATCGGCGACGACAACAAGCCCGTAAAGGTGGGCGAGGTCGGCGAAATCTGCGTAAAGGCGGATTATCTCAAGCATGACGCACTCTTCCTCGGCTATTACAGAGATGAGGAAAAGACCCGTGACGCATGGCACGACGGCTACTACCATACAGGCGATACCGCATGGATGGATGAGGACGGCTACTTCTGGTATGTCGGAAGAAACGACGACGTTATCAAGTCAAGCGGTTACAGAATAGGCCCGTTCGAAATCGAAAGCGTGCTTATAGCTCACCCTGCCGTTGTCGAATGCGCTATAACAGGCGTGCCCGACCCTATCAGAGGTCAGGTTGTCAAGGCAACAGTCGTTCTCGCAAAGGGCTATACGGCAAGCGACGAGCTTACAAAGGAGCTCCAGACATATGTCAAGAAAAACACAGCTCCTTATAAGTATCCGAGAATTATCGAATACGTTTCCGAGCTGCCGAAAACAATCAGCGGCAAGGTTATGCGTGCGCAGATAAGACGTGACGACAACAGCAAAAATTAGGCATTAAGCCGTTCAGGCTCGCTATTGGCGGCTTGCACGGCTTTTAATGTATCTATGGGGGAACAGTATGGAAAAGTATTATGTGTGGCTGCTTATGGTTATGCGTGCGGCAAATCCGAGAATACACAAGCTCATCGAATGCTACGGCTCCGCCGAAAAAGCGTATCTCGCTTTACAGGACGGCTGTCACGAAATAATGAAACCCGACGAAATCACGAGGGCAAAATCAACGCCGCTGTCAAAAGCGGAAAGCGTGGTCGAAAAATGCGAACGCCGTGGGCAGAAAATAATCACACTCGACAGTCCCGACTACCCCGAACGTCTGAAAAACATATTTAATCCGCCTGCCTTGCTGTTCGTGTACGGCGATATAAGCGGACTTGACGACGAGCTTTGCATTACAGGCGTAGGCGCAAGAAATATTACGCCGTACATAGACAAGCTTGCATCAAGAGTCTGCATGGACCTTGCGGCCCTCGACATCGTCCTCGTAAGCGGCATGGCGTACGGCACCGACTCGGTAGTCCACAAGGCGTCAATAGAATGCGGCGCACGAGGAATAGGAGTCCTTGGCTGCGGGCTGGATTTCGAATATCCCAAGGAAACGTTCCCGCTCCGTGAAAAGCTGGCGCTTAACGGCGGCGCATGCATTTCCGAGCTTCTCCCGTCGGCAAATTCGTTCAGGGAATATTTCCACGCACGCAACCGAATTATGTCGGGTCTGTCACAGGGCACAATCATTTTCCAGGCAGGAAAACGCAGCGGCACGCTCATAACAGCCAACTACGCCATACAGCAGAGCCGTGAGCTTTTCTGCGTTCCTCCCGCCGATGTGTTTGCACCCGAGTATGCGGGTGTGGTGCAGTATCTCCGTGACGGAGCCATTCCCCTTTTCAATCACGACGACGTCATCAACCAATACATCGCCTTTTTCATCAACAAAAAAAGAAACCTTGAGACAATAACAAAGGAGAAAGGCAAGCTACTGGCGGTCAGATGCAGCCGTAGCCGAAATGCAAGCAAAAAAAGCAACAAATCGCTCCGCAAGATAACCGAAAAGCCCGATTATTCAAATCTCCCTCCGATACAGCAAAAGGTTGCCGCATTTCTCTCCGACGGCGCAAAAAGCCTTGACGCAATCGAAAGAAACTGTATCGACGACGGTACGGACGCATTTGAACTGCTGCTTGATATGGAAATAGGCGGCATTGTTGAAGCAAAGGCGGGCAATTACTACGAACTTCGGGAAACTTCGGCTCACGCCGAGCCCGAACAAACGGAAAAAAACGAGGAAGTCGACGTATCCTCCCTCCCCGAGGAGCAACGCAGGGTAGTTGAACTGCTTACGGAAAAAGAGGTAATGAACATCGACGCTATCGAAACACAGGGCAGATTTTCGGGTGATGAAATAAATGAGCTCCTGCTCGATATGGAGCTTGAGGGAATAATAGAAATGCTGCCGCCCGGAAACAATTACCGACTGAAAAGGAGATAGAAATGGCTGATTATTTTTCACGGACCGAACTGCTGCTCGGAAACGAGGCTATGAAAAGGCTTGCCGAAGCAAGGATTATCGTTTTCGGCGTAGGCGGCGTAGGTGCGTATGTGATTGAGGCGCTCGCACGCTGCGGAGTGGGCTCGCTCGACATCGTTGACAACGACAGCGTGAGCGTAACAAATATAAACCGCCAGCTGATTGCGCTGAACTCTACGGTCGGAATGCCGAAAACCGAGGTAATGGTAAATCGGATGAAGGATATAAACCCAGACATAAATGCGGTCGGACATCAGTGCTTTTTCAACTCGGAAACCGAACACCTTTTTGACTTTTCGCAGTACGACTACATCGTTGACGCTATCGACACCGTAACAGCAAAGCTCCGTCTTATCGAAATAGCGCAGGAACGAGGTATTCCGATTATCTCCTGCATGGGGACAGGAAACAAGCTCGACCCTTGCCTGCTCAGGATAGCGGACATTTCCAAAACGTCCGTATGCCCTCTCGCCCGCACCATGAGATACGAGCTCCGCAAGCGTGGTATAAATCATGTCAAGGTGCTGTTTTCGACGGAGGAGCCACGAAAGGCGGTTGTCCGTGACGAAGAAAGCATTGCCGCAAAGCGCAACCCGCCCGGCAGCGTTTCGTTCGTGCCGTCGTCGGCGGGGCTGATTATAGCCTCGGAGGTCATAAAAGACCTGACGGATAAATAATATAGCCTCGCAGGCTGTGATAACCTGCGAGGCTTTTGTTATGTCCTGTTATTTACTTTTTCTTCTTGAACATTGCAGCTGCCGCACCTGCGATAATCACGCCTGCGAAGCTGATAGCCATGCCTGTCGGCGGGTTTTCGTCGTCGGCAGGCGCACCGCTGACATCCTCGGGCGGCGTGGTCGTCGGAGCCGTTGTAGTCGGGGGCGCAGTTGTGGTCGGGGGAGCTGTGGTTATTTCGGTGGTGGTTGTGGTCGTGGTTGTAGTTGTTGTCGTAGTTGTAGCAGTTGTTGCCGCTGTGGTGACAGGAGGAAATACTGTCGGAGGAGCAAACGTAACGTCGGGAGTTGTTACAACAATGTTTCTGATGTAAGACGCCGAAGAAATCTCGCTGTCACGCATGCCTGCCATAACTGCGATTGCCTTGATTGTTGCGCTGTCGGAAAGAGTGATTGCGCCTGTGTACTTCGTGCTTGACGCAGTGGGCTCCGTTCCGTCTGTCGTGTAGAATATTTCAGCGCCGACAGTCGCACTGCTGATTGTAACGGAAAGCTCGTCGCTGAACGATGTGCCGCTTGCGGGAGTAAATACAGGCGCCTCTGCCTGTGCGTTCGGAATCCATTTAGCGTAAATGATTGTATCGCTCGTAATCGTGTCGTTTGCGAAATCCCATGCAACCGTCAGTGCAGAGTCTTTGTACCAGCCGTCAAAACTTGCATCGGGGTCAGTCATTGCCGCAGGCTCGTCAACCGTATGGCCTTTCACAACAACCTTTTCCATATCCTCGCCGCCAAAGCCGTTCGTTTCAAAAGTTACCTTGTACACAGGGGAAACCGTTACATACTGTGTTATATCATAGCTCGTGTCGTCATTATCGCTGATTGTGATTATCTGACCGTTTTCGTCAATATATTGTCTGCCTGTGCCGAGGAAGCCTTTTGTGCTTCCTGTATTGGTACTGTTGTTGATACCTGCCTTGAATGTGCCGCCGTTGAGAGTGACATATTTGGTTGCAGTGTTTTCCTGTCCGATTTCTAACGGCTGCTCACATACGCAGTCCTCGATAATAATGCGTGAGCCGTTTCCGCAGTGCAGACCGCTCATGAACAAGCCGCCCTCAATACGGGTCCAGTTGGCATAAACTGGATCATTGAACGTGCCGCCCTTTACGACAACATTATAACCCAAACTTGAACTGAAATGGCAAGCGCCGTAAAAATCTCCCGCATGTATCGTAAGCTTGTTTGCATCCTGTTCCGATACTGTGATTGCATTATTATCGCCTCTGATTGTAGGGCCTGTGCTTGCGCCTGTCTCTCCTATCTCAAGTTTTGCGCCGTTATTTACAAAAATAACCTCGCCGCTTCCGCCTACATAAGGGTCATAAGCACTTCTGATTTCTCCCGTTCCGATTATGGACGCTTCGATATTTCCGTCAAATTCAAGACGGTAAATACCTAAATCAAGAGTGTATGTGCCCAGGTCAAGCAAGAGATTCTTTCTAACCTCTATACCCCCGATAGCACAAGCTACATTTCCTCTGAGAGTTATCGTTCCGCCGTCGGACTCGCTGTTTATGTCGTTTACTGCCGTAGAGAAATTATCTGTGTACGTCGTTGTGCCTCCGCAGGTATAAGCTATCGGAGCAACCGCATTGCAGACAAGACAGTTCTCAACGCCGCCCGAGAAGTCATGGGGATTGGGCGCACCGTTCGCAGCGCCGCACCATTTGCAGACAGACGCTTCCTGACATGTGGCAACGGTATATGTATGATTACCGTGACAGTCTACCGTTGCATCTGTAAAGGTTCCGCCTGTAATTTGTCCGTTGTTATTGACGGATCCTTCGAAAATACCGCCTGAAATACGGCCGCTGTTTCTGACCTCGCTTGTATCGGTAAATATCGTACTGTTTCCTGTGATTTCACATCCCGAATAGTTAGTTACGATTTTTTCAAAAGTGCCGCCTGATATTGTAGCACTATTATTATTATTTACATTGTTTTTGAATGTACCGCCGGTGATTTCTGAATTATTATTAACAATTCCATAGAAGATACCGCCCTGAATTATGCCGTTTCCGTCATTGTTAACGGTTTTGCTGAATGTACCGCCAAGAATCGTGCCGTTATTCGATACAACTGCTTCAAACGTGCCGGTTACCATAAGAGTCTTTCCGCCGCTGATTATCAAACCCGAAGATACAGTGTAATCCCAGCCGGCGCCGCTGCTGTCCACACTGTAATCAAACGTTGACTCATCAAACTCAATATCCGCCGCACTTACGCTCACGCTCATA
>JAZNLN010000163.1:0-6752 GCA_045579125.1 Ruminiclostridium sp. | reverse complement strand
TGACGCTCACAATCCACGAAGATAATTGCGGCGCTTTCATATCGGAAATTGACCGCTACATTATCAAGTAAACATTCAGAGGAGGAACTAACATGAAAGAATTTAAGGTAAAAATCACAACAATCGACGAAGTTAAGAAGTTCGTAAACACAGTTATGCGTTTTGATTATGACATCGACCTCATCTCGGGCAGATACGCTATCGACGCAAAGTCCATCATGGGTATCTTCAGCATCGACCTCTCCAAGGAGCTCACACTCGTAGCTCACACAGAGGACACAGCTACTCTCGAAGCTGCTCTCGGCGATTTCATCATCAAGTAATCGGCGAAATAACAAAAGTAAACTGACATCGTTACACGATGTCAGTTTTTTTATATATCATGTTTTAAAAGCTGTCGTAAAACACGACCTCGTCCATCGGACGTGATTTGAAATGCAGTTCAAGCGGCTTTGCGTCAGCCGACGGATAGCCCATAACGAGAAGTGCGGCGGGCTCAATGTTTTCGGGAATATTAAAAGTATTCCGCATCGCCTCGGGGTTGAAATGCATCACCCAGCAGCAGCCTACGCCGATATTATGCGCCTCAAGCATCATGTGAGAAGCGACAATGACCGCATCAACAGGCGACGACAGCGCTCCGTCGTAAGGACGTTTCCAGCTTTCGTCGGTATTATGGCAGACAAGCATTGCCGTCGGTGCGTTAAAGTGGCATTTTGTGCAGCCACGAAGCTTTTCTATCGACTCGTCCGTATTCAAGACAAGTATTCTCTGCGGCCGGTAATTGCACCCCGTAGGCGCCTTATGTGCCGCCGCAAGTATCTTTTCGACATCCTCCCGCTTTAAATGCTCACGTTCAAAATTTCTTACCGAAAATCTTTCGGAAATCAGCTTTTCAAATTCCATTTTTCACCTTTCGCATAACCTTCCGCAGGTCCGCCTGCACGGCGGCATAAAAATCAGAAATTGTTCCGTATACATTCCATATAGCTGTCCCGCAGTGATTTTGTTTCGCTGTATTTAGCCTGTGCCTCGGCATTACTGCCTGCACGGAGCAGTTCGGTTATTTCCGAATACGCCATGTAAAGCGGAACAAACGACAGATTTCCCGAAACGCCCTTCAGCGCATGCACACGCTTGAACGCCTCGTCGTAGTCGCCGCTTTCAAAAGCACTGTCGGGGCTGTATTCATCGGCGTTTTTCAGAAATTTAATTATAAATTTCCTGTAAAGCTCTGCGTTTCCGCCGAACCTTTCAAGAGCCTCGTCAACATCCGTGCCGAGGAGTTTCAATTCCTTAAACATATTCACACCCGCACAAACCATTTATAATACCTTAATTATACTACAATTCCGCCGCAATTTCAATACTTTTAAGGTATTGTGTGGATTTTTTCCGAAAAATATGTTATTATTTAAGCGAAAGGAAGATAATGATGAAAATAATCGCAAGAATATACAACGACTTTACAACAAAATTCGGACTGCCGAGACAGAGCGGACTCGCCCCTGCTCTCCTTGCCAAAATCATTCCCGAAGCAGGCTACAATATTCCCGACGCATTCAGAGGGCTCGACGGATATTCGCATATATGGCTCATATGGGGATTTTCGGAAACGGAAAGAGAGGAATGGTCTCCTACGGTGCGCCCTCCGAGGCTCGGCGGAAATAAGCGCATGGGGGTTTTCGCTACACGCTCGCCGTTCCGCCCGAACTCAATCGGACTATCCTCCGTAAAGCTTGAAAAAATAACCGCAGACAAGGACGGCGTGGCGCTATACGTTTCGGGTGCGGACCTTATGAACGGGACTCCGATATACGACATAAAGCCTTATCTGCCGTTCACCGATTGCCACACGGACGCCGTCGGAGGCTTTGCAGACAAAAAACTCGGACATGCTCTCGATGTTTATATTCCCGAGGAATACCGTGCTCTTTTCACGGAAAAACAGGCGCAGGCGCTGGAGGAAATACTGTCGCAGGACCCCTGCCCCGCTTACCATAATGACGCCGAACGTGTCTACGGCTTTGAGTATGCGGGCTACGACCTGAAATTCACGTCAGACGGAAAAACAGCGACGGTTTGCGGCTGCACGCCGCTTAAATAAAAACCGCACGGAAATTTGCCGCTTTAGTCTTGCACATCGGCGGATTTTATGGTATACTTTAATACAGATGTGCGGCAGAGAAAAATGCCGCAGAATATTACGGAAAAATCACGCTTTACGGCGTTCAAGGAAAGGACGAAAAATACATGGCACACGAAATCAGAAACGAAGCGCTCTGGGAGGACGGCAAGCGCAAAATCGACTGGGTTGAAAGCAATATGCCTCTTCTTCGGGGAATAAAGGACGAATTTGAAAAGGAAAAGCCGTTCAAAGGACTGCGTGTAGCGCTGTCTGTTCATCTTGAGGCGAAAACAGCATACCTCTGCAAGGTGCTTGCGGCGGGCGGTGCTGAAATGTATATCACGGGAAGCAACCCTCTTTCTACACAGGACGACGTTGCGGCGGCTCTCGTGCATGAGGGTCTGAACGTATTTGCATGGTACGACGCAACCCCCGAGGAATATCACCGTCACACATCAAAAGTAATCGAAGCACAGCCTAACATCATCATCGACGACGGCGGCGACCTCGTAAACCTTATTCACAACGAATATCCGGAGTATATCCCCAACGTAATCGGCGGCTGCGAGGAAACGACAACAGGTATCATCAGACTTATTTCCATGAACAAGGAAAACAAGCTGAAATTCCCGATGGTGCTTGTAAACGACGCTGACTGCAAGCATCTTTTCGACAACCGCTATGGCACAGGTCAGTCCGTATGGGACGGTATCAACCGCACCACTAACCTTATCGTTGCGGGCAAGAACGTTGTAGTCGCAGGCTACGGCTGGTGCGGCAAGGGCGTTGCAATGCGTGCAAAGGGTCTCGGAGCGTCGGTAATCGTAACGGAAATTGATCCCATCCGTGCAATGGAGGCGGTTATGGACGGCTTTAAGGTTATGCCTATGACCGAGGCGGCTAAAATCGGCGATTTCTTCGTAACGGTAACAGGCTGCCGTGACGTAATCTGCGAGGACAGCTTTATGAATATGAAGAACGGTGCAATCTGCTGCAACGCAGGTCACTTCGACGTTGAGGTTGACGTTGCAAAGCTCCGTGAAATTGCGGTTGAAACAAAGCTCGCACGAAACAATATAATGGGCTATAAGCTTAAAAACGGCAACTGGATTTATGTAATCGCCGAGGGCAGACTTGTAAACCTCGCCGCAGGCGACGGACACCCCGCAGAAATTATGGATATGAGCTTTGCAATTCAGGCGCTCAGCGCACTCTATCTCGTAAAGAACAAGGACAAGCTTACGGATATGGTTATCAACGTTCCCAAGGAAGTCGACAACGAGGTTGCGTGCAGAAAGCTTAAATACTGGGGCATTGAAATCGATAAGCTGACAGATGTTCAGGAAAAGTATCTCAACAGCTGGGAAGTATAATGACGGACAGAACTAATTATGACATTGCGGTTGTCGGCGGAGGAGCAAGCGGTCTCGCCGCCGCAATCACTGCCGCAAGGTGCGGGAAGAAAACGGTTATCCTTGAAAAACTGCCGAGAGCGGGCAAGAAAATCCTGTCAACGGGAAACGGCCGCTGTAACCTCGGAAACAGCTCGGATATAAGCGGCAGACTGCACGGCAGCGTTAAAAACGCAGAAGACATAATAAGAAATTTCGGCAAGGTCGAGGAGTTTTTTTACTCTCTCGGCTTGCTTTGCATTACGGACAGCGAGGGACGTATGTACCCCAACAGCAACGCCGCCTCGTCCGTTCTTGACGCACTGAGGCTTGAATGCGACAAGCTCGGCGTCGAAACAATCTGCGACTTTGAGGTAACGGATATAATCCCCGATAAAAAAGGGTTTACGCTTTCGGGAAACGGAAAAATCCGTGCAGGAAAGGTTATTGCGGCGACGGGTGGCTGCTCCTCGCCGTCGCTCGGCAGCGACGGAAAAATGCTGAAAATCGCAGAAAAGCTCGGACACGAAATAATAAAGCCGCTCCCTGCACTCGCTCCGATAAAAACAGACATCAACGCAGTAAAGGCGCTGAAAGGACTGCGTGCCTTCGGAAAAGCGTCGGCACTGCTTGACGGAAAGGAAATAAAAACCGAGGCGGGAGAAATACAGTTCGGCGATGGCACTCTTTCGGGAATATGTATTTTCAACCTTTCGGAGCTTGCGGCAAAGCACAGAGAACGGCTCACGATACGACTTGATTTACTGCCCGCATACTCCGAGGAGCAGACTGCGGAAATTATCAGGAAAACCGCCGCTGTACGCTCGTCATACCCGCTCGAAGATATGCTGACGGGAATTTTTCACAAGCGTATCGGTCAGGTGCTTCTGAAGAAATGCACGGACAAGCCGCTGACGGATAAAACAAGCCGACTCGGCGCAGAAGAAATAAAAAAGCTTTCGAAAACAATCAAAAGCTGGGATTTCCCTGTCCACGGCTCGGCGGGCTTTGAAAAATCACAGGTCACGGCAGGCGGCGTGAGCGGAAAACACCTCGACGAAAAGCTTATGTCAACTCTTTACAACGGGCTGTATTTCTGCGGAGAGGCTGTCGATGTAAACGGCGACTGCGGCGGATACAATCTCATGTGGGCGTGGGCGTCAGGCTGTCTTGCAGGAAAGGCGGCGGCAGATGAATAATACCTTTCGCATAAACAACATTTCCCTGCCGCTCGGTTATACGGACGAAATGCTTGCGGACGCCGTTTCGGACAAAATCGGCGTTCCGAAAGGCAAAATAATAAAAGCCGAAATCGCAAGGAAATCGGTTGACGCACGCAAAAAAAACGACGTGCATTTTATCGTCAGCATTGACGCAGAGCTCGAAAAAAACGCACGGATTACCCGAAACAAAAAGGACGTTTCTCCGTCCGTTCCTTACTCGTACAGCGAAAAACATACCCGCTCGAAACAGCCTGTTACAATCGCAGGCTTCGGACCCGCAGGCATGTTTGCAGCGCTCACGCTTGCAAGAGCAGGCGCCTGCGTAACCGTAATAGAACGAGGCGAGTGCGTGGAAAACCGCATAAAAGCGGTAGAAAATTTCAGAAAAAACGGAAAGCTTGACACGAGCACAAACGTGCAGTTCGGCGAGGGCGGAGCGGGCACCTTTTCCGACGGCAAGCTGACAACAGGCACAAAGGATATGCGTATACGGCATGTTTTCCGCACGTTTGTCGAACATGGTGCGCCAAAGGAAATACTGACCGACGCAATGCCGCATATAGGGACGGATATTCTGACGGAGGTGGTCAGAAATATCCGAAAGGAAATTATCGCTCTCGGCGGAAATGTGATTTTCGGAGCAAAATTCTGCGGTTACGAATGCAGGGACGGAAAGCTGTCCGCAGTATGCTATGAAAAAGACGGCGTACAGCACAACCTCGGCTCACGCCGCCTCATACTTGCAACAGGTCACAGCGCACGGGATACGTTCGAAATGCTCGACAGAAACGGCGTCGCAATGAAACAAAAGCACTTCGCTGTCGGAGTGAGAATAGAACATCTGCGGAAGGACGTAAACCGCTCGATGTACGGCGACGCCGCACATCATCCCGCATTGTCTGCGGCTCCGTACAAGATGGCAGCACATCTGCCCGACGGTCGGAGCGTATATACGTTCTGCATGTGCCCCGGCGGAGTCGTTATCGCCTCTGCCTCGGAGGAAAATACCGTTGTGACAAACGGAATGAGCCACTACGCACGGAATGCGGAAAATTCGAACAGCGCACTGCTTGTCGGAATTTCGCCGCAGGATTTCGGCGGAGAGCATGTTCTTGCGGGAATGTATCTGCAGCGCAGGATAGAGCGTGCAGCGTTCCTTGCGGGCGGCGGAAATTACTGCGCCCCCGTTTCGCTCGTCGGAGATTTTCTTGAACACAGAACATCCGTCGCATTCGGCAAGGTAAAGCCAAGCTATGAGCCGGGTGTTAAATTCGCTCTGCCCGACGAATATCTGCCCGATTACATCTGCAATTCACTGCGGCTCGGCATAAAAGAGTTCGGAAAAAAAGCGGACTTTTTCAGAAACTGCGAGGCAGTTCTCACAGGCGCCGAAACACGCAGCTCGTCCCCTGTTACGATAATAAGGGGCGAAAATTTACAGTCGGTCAGCGTCGGCGGGATTTATCCGTGCGGCGAGGGCGCAGGGTATGCAGGCGGTATCGTTTCGGCGGCAGTTGACGGAATAAAATGCGCCGAGGCTGTTATCGAAAATTTGAGTGAATAAAAAATCGCACGCCGATTTAAAGCGTGCGAAGATACAGAAGAATTTACAACCACCATATAAAATTAGACAGGCACACTGAAATCAATCGTGTGCCTGTTTTTAATATAGATTTTACTTATTCTTTCTCTTTCTTGCAATCACAACCGCAGCAGTCGAAATAATCACGCCTGCGAAGCTGACTGTTATGCCTGTCGGCGGGTTTTCGCCGTCGTCTGCGCTGTCTGCACTGCCGTCGCCGCCGCTCACGCTGTCGTCATTATCGTCATTATCTCCGCTCACGCTGTCGTCGTTATCGTCATTATCTCCGCTCACGCTGTTTTCGCCGTGTGCTTCAACGTCGATTACCACGATGTATTCGGATGCGTGTGTGAACGTAAGGTCTGCCTTGCCCTTGCCGTCGATTTTGTCGGAGCAGATAAGCTCGGACTTGTCGCCGTCAACATAGT
>JAZNLN010000162.1:0-16880 GCA_045579125.1 Ruminiclostridium sp. | reverse complement strand
GATGGAAACACGCTTCGTAACGTACTTGAATATTTTTACACTCCCGAGCTTCTTCCCGACAAGGAATCCGAGGAGCTGTACGAATGGATTTATGAAAGGCTTAAAGGACGCACGCCCGATATGACTCCTCCGGGCTGTTATCCTCCGGGAATTATGCTCGGCGCAACATGGAATCCTGACGTGATTTACGAGGTAGGAAGGGCGCTCGGAATTGAAGCCCGTGCGTTCGGAGTAAACGTACTCCTCGGAACGCCGAATGTTAATCTTCATCGTGATATACGCAACGGACGCCTGTTCGAAGGCTATTCGGAAGACCCCTGCCTTGTGTCAAAGCTTGCGCCCAAGATGACAACGGGTCTGCAGGAACAGAGCGTTGCAGCAAACGTAAAGCATTTCGCCGCAAACAATCAGGAAACCAACCGCATAAACATCGACGAGCACATCTCCGAGCGTGCTCTGCACGAGCTGTATTTCCCCGGCTTCCGTGCGTGCGTAAAAGCGGGAACTGCGACGGTCATGAGCGCATACAACCGCATAAACGGCATTCCCTGCACCGAAAACCGTGCTATGCTTTACGACATGCTGCGAGGCGAATGGGGCTTTGACGGACTTGTCATGTCCGACTGGAACGCAGTGTATCACCCCGCCGAGGCAGTAAACGCAGGCAATGACCTCGCAATGCCGGGACCCATTGCGCCCGACACGCTCGCCGCCGCACTTGAAAACGGAACGCTGTCTGCCGCCGCACTTAACGAATCGTCAGAGCGTGCCGCCGACCTTGCAAAAAAATATGCACTTCCCGCAACGGGAATACTCCCCGAGGACGAAACTGACAAGGCTGCATACAACGCCGCCGCAGAGGGAATTATTCTCCTTAAAAACAACGGTGCCGCACCGCTTTCTCCGAGTGACAGAATATCTCTTTACGGCGAATATTCGGATATGCTACTGACTTGCGGAGGCGGCAGTGCGGGAATACACACAACCCGAAACGTGTCCTTTGTCAAAGCACTTTCCGAGCGATTTGAAAAAGTGTCGCAGAACGCTCTCAATGACTCTGACGCTTTCGTCTATGTTTACAGTCTGCACGGCAGAGAGGGCGTAGACAGAAAGGAAATATCCGTGCCTCTCGGCGTAAGGCAGGAGTGGGAACAGCTCGTTCCCAAAGCGGAGAGCACGAGTATGAAAAAAATACTCATCCTCAACGTCAGCGGACCTGTAAGTCTTGACGGCTGGGAGGAGCGTTTTGACGCAGTGTTCTGTATTTTTCTCCCCGGCATGCAGGGGGCAAATGCGCTTGCCGACTGTCTTTGCGGTGCAGTTAATCCCTCGGGCAGACTTCCTCTTACATGGCCCGCACGCATTGAGGATATGCCGACTTATCTCAACTTCCCCGGCGACGGTATGCAGGTGAGCTACGGCGAGGGCATTTTCGTCGGCTACCGCTGGTATGACGCACGCAGAATCGAACCCTTGTATCCGTTCGGACACGGTCTGTCCTACACGGACTTTGAAATAACCGACCTTTCCGCCGACAACGAATCTTTTTCGGACTCCGTAACCGTTTCCGCAGTAGTTGCAAACACAGGAAACCGTGCGGGTAAAACAGTTGTTCAACTGTATGTTTCCGACGTTGAAAGCACTCTTACAAAGCCTGTCAGAGAGCTTAAAGCGTTTGAAAAAATACACCTTGAGGCGGGCGAAAGCAAGCGGATTACATTCCGCCTTGCAAAATCTGATTTTGCAAGCTATGACCCGAATCTTCACGAATGGACAACGGAGGAGGGCGAGTATGTAATATCTGCGGGATTCTCCTCCCGTGACCTGCGCAGGGAATGCACAGTATATGCGAACGTGAGTTCGCCGTACTCTTACGGCGCCGAAACCTCCGTGCTGGTGATTATGGAAAACGAGGAGCTGAAAAGTGCAGTATATAAATTCTTTGCGGAGAAAAAACTGCCCTGGTCGGCCATGCTTACGAATTACGAATATACCGCACAGTACACGCTTGAAACGGTACTTTCACAAGCGGGCTGTGACGACGGCGGCAAAACCGAGCTGTACGGAATATTAAGCGGAATAAGAAAAAAATAAACAAGAAACGCAGAGCTGTCGGACAGTTCTGCGTTCTTTATTATGGTATTCAGCTTTCAAGCTCGCCGAGATATTCGAATTTCACGCTGTGCAGTTTAAGCCCGCTTTGCGCAAAATACAGACGAACATGCGTGTATGCGGAGAAGAAGTTTGCCTGCTTTACTATCTCAACAGGCTTGCCGCCTGTGCCGTTCCATGTGAAATTCGCCGCAACGGTGCCAAGCGTAAACAGCACGAGCGGTATCTGTGCAAGCTCGCTCTGCTCGGAGCTTGCCGTAATTGTAACGGCATAACGTCCGAATTTTGCAACATCAAGCGCAAAGCAGTATTCCCTGCCCCTGTCTGTGCAGATTTCTCCGAACTCGGGCACGGTTTCCGCAGAAAGCACAAGATCGTCGCCAAGCTCGTAGCGCTGTACGGGAGCGGAATTTGCCGTTTCCTCCTCGGGACGGTTGATTATCTTGACGGAGGTATCCTCGCCCATTAGCCGTTTCATTGCGTTTGTTCCGATAAGAAAACCGAGTATATTTGCCGCATTCCGCTGCAGCTCGGCTCTTGTGAGAATGCCCTGCTCAAGAGCAGTAAGCGTGTTGTCGTCATGCTTTCCGCCGTCTGCGCAGACCATATACACGTCGTTCTGCGCTCTTGCCATGGCGGCAAAATCCGTCTTGTCGGCACCCTTTCCCCTGCGGTTTATATTCGCCCACCAGTCGGTCATGACAAATCCGTCAAAGCCCCACTCGTTACGAAGAATGACCGTGTTGAGGTCATAGCTGCCCGAGGTCCACAGTCCGTTTACAACGCCGTACGTCGTCATTACCGTCTGCGCCTTTCCTTTTCTGACTGCAATTTCAAATCCCTTGAGATAAATTTCACGGAGCGCTCTTTCCGAAACGACAGCCTCAAGATAGTGCCTGTTTACCTCCTGGTTGTTTCCGCAGAAATGCTTTATCGTTCCTGTTACGCCCGACGAATGCAGTCCGTCAAGCTCTGCGGCAGCAATCGTTCCCGTAAGATACGGGTCCTCGGAAAAATATTCAAAGTTGCGCCCGCCGAGGGGATGACGATGAATGTTCATTCCCGGTCCGAGCAGGCAATCCACCTCGTTTGCCGCCATTTCAAGGCCAAGCAGAGAAAACAGCTTTTCTGTGAGCTGTTTATTGAACGTGGAAGCTATAAGCGTTCCGATAGGAAGACTGAACGCCTTTGTGCCGCAGTCAAGACGCATGCCCGACGGTCCGTCGGAACAGCAGCCTGCGGGTATACCAAACGAGACCAGTCCGTCGCTGACTCCGCCGAATGCTGACGCAGTACCCGCCGTCACTCGTGGGCTGCCCATTCCCTCGCCTCTTATGATACACGACAAATCGTAGTCGGAAAGCTGTGCGATAAATTCGGACATCGTATTCTTTCCCGAGACAACATCAGAGAGCATTATTCCTCTGTTACCCGTGCAGAGAATTTCCTCGGGCAAGCCGCCGAGAACACGAGCATCCTCGTCGATTTCGCTTGTCGGCACAGGCTCGAACAACGCCTCATATTTATCGCCGCACACCGACGGTTTCATTCTTTCAAATCCGGCAACAGGAGCATACGCCTGCGTCAGCTTTTCCGTTACAATCGTTTCGTCATGCTTAACGCCGCCTATACGTTCCGCACTGCGCACATCGCCGCCGACGAAGAAATTATATTCTCCCGCCTCAAGCACGTAGCAGAAACGATGTCCCGAAGCTCCGCTGTCGTCGTAGCTTGCAAAATCACGAAGGTCAATTTTTATCTCAAGCTCCTGCGTTTCGTTCGGAGCAAGTTCTTTCGTCTTTTCATACCCGCAGAGCACTCGTGCGGGCTTGCCGAGTTTTCCCTGCGGCGCCTCAAGATAAACCTGAACAACCTCTTTGCCGCTGTATGCGCCTGTATTTTTTACCGACGCCCTGATAAGGACAGATTTTTTCTCCTCAGCCTCGGCAAATCCGTGCACGTTTATTTCAAAGTCCGTGTAGGACAGACCGTAGCCGAACGGATAACGCACCTTTTCCTTTGCAAATGTTTCAAAATAACGATAGCCGACGTAAATGTCCTCTGCGTAAAAATTCCTGTCAGTTCTTCCGAAATACGGCGAGGACGGATAATCGTCAACCGAAAAAGCAATGGTATCGGGCAGTTTTCCCGACGGGCTTACCTTTCCCGTAAGCACATGCGCCGTACCTGTGCCGCCTGTCATGCCGCCGTGCCACACATAAAGAAGTGCGTCGGGGTTACAGCTTTCGATGTACTCAAGGTCGATAAGGTTTCCGACGTTCAGCAGAACTACCGTCTTTTCAAACACGCCGCACACCTTGCGGAGCATTTCCTTTTCCGCCTGCGTGAGCAGGAACGAGCCCTCCTCAATCTTGTTTTCGTTTTCCTCGCCCGCAGTTCTGCCGATTATTACAATCGCCGTGCGGCACTTTTCTGCGGCGCTTTTTACAAGCTCGTCGTCAAGCGGCATTTCAACCTGCGACCAGGGCTCGCTGCCCCAGCCCTCGCCCATGTCGAACGGATTTTCAAGCAGCCATTTTTCATAGACCCCGCTGACCTCGCTGTTTATTTTTATTCCGCAGTCGGAAAGCCCCTCGGTAATTCCGGTCACCTTGGAAACGTTGACCATTCCCCCCGAGCCTGTTCCGCTTTTATAATAGTTGAACTGAATACGTCCGAAAACCGCAACCTCGTCATCGGGTCGGAGAGGAAGTGCGTTGTTTTCGTTTTTCAGCATTACAATACCCTCGGATACCACCTCTGCGGCGGTGCGGAGATATTCGTTCCAGTCAAGCGTTTTTTTCATAGCGTTACTCCTTGAAATATAGGCTGATTTTATTATGCGCCCCGCATAGGGCGTTATTTCAGAATAATATAAAATATGTGCACGCAAGTCCTGCGCACAGTCCTGTGCCGAAAAGCAGTCCGAGCACACAGGTTGTTACGGCAAACCTGTCGTAAACCCTGTTCATTTTCTTGTTCAGCATTACCGAATAGGATTTCCCCTCACGGTACAGCCTGCCTTTCATAATTGTTTCGTTGGGGAAAATGCACGGATATTCCTCGCCGTCGATAAGGTAGAATGCGGTTTTCATTCTTCCGCCTCCGACCGTGTCGATACGCAGAAAAACTCCCTCTCTGCGTCTGGAAAAGGCAAGTCTTACACAGCAGTATGCAAAGCACACGGCAAGCAGCACAGCCGCCGCACCGACAAGAATAAGCACGCCCGCCGCAATGTATGCCGCATTTACATTCAGGATAAGACACAGCACCAAAAGTATTGCAATTACTATAAAAACTTCCATATTCCCTCCAACGGCAGAAACACTGTTGACCTTATTATAGCAATGCGGGAAAGAAAAGTCAATTCGGAAAAGTGATTTTTCCGAAAAAATAACAGCACCGTTCGGAAACGAAAAAAACAACAAGACGGGCAGTAAAAAATATAACCCGTGAAAAAATCTCACGGGTTATATCAAGACCTATCTGACCATTTTAAACATTCCGGGACCGTCCCATTCGCAAGGCCGCTCCTCAAATCCGTATTTCTTATAGAAATCAACCGCTTCCCTGGAGCTTATCAATTCAAGGCTGACAGCCCAATCCGAGGGCTTGCACTCCTTAACATACCTTTCCAATGCTTCCATAAGACACTTTCCTGCGCCTTTGCCCTGATATGACGGAAGTACAGCAAAATCCTTAATGTAAAAAGACATTCCTCCGTCGCCAATCACTCTTACCATTCCCACAGGGCAATTCCCGTCGTAACAGGTAAATGTAGCCATTGTATTTTCAAGAGCAGTCCTTACCTGTCCGATACACGGCGGCTCCCAACCGACTGACCTGTATAATTCAAGAAACAATTCGGGCGTTAATACGTTAATCTTTATTTCCATATATAACCTCCGTCAAAAATTATGTGTTTTAATAATAACAAAACATATGCGTAAAGTCAATAGCATGAACAACGCAAAGCCACCTTTGACGCAACATCAAAAGTGGCTTTGTAATACTTTTTACGGCTGTCCGGCCTGCATCGGGACAGCTTAATATTTATGCGGTAACGATTTTGCTTGCGTTCTGGAGGTTCAGCTTTTCAACTGCCGCCTCACGCATCTTGTATTTCAGAATTTTACCCGCCGCATTCATCGGGAATTCCGTTACGAAATCAACATATCTCGGAATCTTGTGTTTTGCCATGTGAGTACGCACAAATTCCTTGATTTCTTCCTCCGACGAGGTTTCGCCGGGCTGAAGAATAATACATGCCATAATCTCCTCGCCGTAGTCCTTGTCGGGAACGCCGATAACCTGAACATCCTTTACCTTGGGATGAGTATAGAGGAAGTCCTCGATTTCCTTGGGGTAAATGTTCTCGCCGCCTCGGATAATCATATCCTTGATACGGCCTGTAATTTTGTAGTAGCCCTCGGGAGTGCGTCTTGCGAGGTCGCCTGTGTGCAGCCAGCCGTCGCTGTCGATAGCTGCGGCAGTAGCCTCAGGCATCTTGTAGTAGCCCTTCATTATATTATAGCCTCTTGCGACAAATTCGCCGTCAACGTTATCGGGTAAATCCTCGTTGGTTTCGGGGTCAACAATCTTGCACTCAACGCCGAAAATAGCTGCTCCGACTGTGTTTACACGGGTTTCTATGCTGTCGGTTGTCTTGCTCATTGTCGTTGCGGGGGACGCCTCTGTCTGACCGTAGGTAATGCAGATTTCGGGCATATGCATTTTCTCGATTACTTCCTGCATGGTCTTTATCGGGCAGGGAGAGCCTGCCATGATACCCGTTCTCATGTAGGAGAAATCGGTCTTGGCAAAATCCTCGTGACCGAGCATTGCGATAAACATTGTGGGAACGCCGTGAAAAGCTGTTATTTTTTCCTTATTTATGCAGGCAAGGCCCTTTCTCGGAGAGAACGCCGTGATAGGCGACATAGTGGTACCGTGGGTCATGGACGCAGTCATCGCAAGAACCATGCCGAAGCAATGGAACATCGGCACCTGAATCATCATTCTGTCAGCTGTGGATAAATCCATGCAGTCGCCGATAGCCTTACCGTTGTTTACAACGTTGTAGTGAGTAAGCATTACGCCCTTGGGGAAGCCTGTCGTGCCCGATGTGTACTGCATATTGCATACGTCGTGCTTGTCGATTGTCCTGCGCATTCTCTCGACTTCGATGTAAGGCACTTCCTCCGCCTTTGCGAGCGCCTCCTGCCATGTGTAGCAGCCTGCGTGCTTTTCGCCTGTCGTGATAACGTTCTTGAGGAACGGCAGACGCTTGGAAACAAGCTCGCCCTCCTTGCTGTTCTTCAGCTCGGGGCAGATTTCGTTGATTATTCCGACATAGTCGCTGTCCTTATAACCGTCAATCATGACGAGGGTATGAGTATCCGACTGCCTGAGCAGATATTCTGCCTCGTGGATTTTGTAGGCTGTATTGACCGTTACAAGAACTGCGCCGATTTTCGTCGTTGCCCAGAATGTTATATACCACTGCGGAACGTTTGTAGCCCATATTGCAACATGGTCGCCCTTCTTTACGCCCATTGCGATAAGCGCACGGGCAAACATATCAACATCGTCACGGAACTCGGGGTAAGTTCTCGTGTAGTCAAGCTCGGTGTAGCGGAAAGCGTACTGATTCGGGAACTCCTCGCAGATTCTGTCAAGTACATCGGGGAACGTGTAGTCAATCAGGCGCTCCTTGGGCCATACATACTTGCCCGTGCCTGCGTTATTGTCCTGGAGAGAGTGCTTGTGCTTTACTCTGTACGGCTTCATATAGTCCGCATACTGGGGTATTACAACTCCTGCGACGCACAGATTCTGCGACCAGCGCTTAACCCATTCAAGAGTAACATAGCCCTGGTAATTGATGGACTGAAGCGCACCGAACATTTCGTCCAGAGGCATATCGCCTTCGCCCATTATTCTGTATTCAACGTCGGAGCCGTTCATCACGCTGTCCTTGACGTGGACATACTTTATATATTCGCCGAGGTTGGTTACGGTCGTTTCGGGAGCTTCGGCCGTGTATCTGTAAGGATGGTGCATATCCCACAGAGCGGCAATCTTGCGGCTGCCGACTGCGTCCAGCAGCTTTTTCAGACGTGCGGTGTCGCAGTATACGCCGTTCGTTTCAACCAGCAGAGTAACGTTGTATTCCTCTGCAATGGGCGCAAGCTTTTTCAGCGCCGCAATAACAACCTCGTCGTCAACCTCGTCCTGCGGCTCGGGCGTAAGGTCGCCGAGAACACGGATGTAGGATGTGCCGAGGGCGTTTGCAAGCTTTGCGTATTCGGTAATTTCGGCAATGCTCTCCGCTTCCTTGTCGGCATATTTCAGACATGCGCCCGAAGAAAGACAAGAGATTTCAACGCCGAGACTGTTCAGCTTTGCTACCGTTTTCGGGAGCTGGCTTTCCGTAAACGGCTTTGCCTTTACGGAGTAAATATCCTGTCCGAGGCCACGGATTTCAATACCGTCAAATCCGAAATCCTTTGCCATGGAGTAAATATCCGCCCACGAAAAATCGGGGCATGCGAGAGTTGAGAAACTGATTTTCATTGTGTCCAATCCTTTCTGTTATTCGGACGGTTTCAGGAAATAAAAAAACCGCCCCAAAGATAATTCTTTGAGACGGGAATAATCATATACCCGCGGTACCACTCAAATTGCGCATTGCGCCACTCAGGCTCCTATAAGCCTTATGCAGTAACGTTGCAGTCACGGGAAACACTACTGGATTTTCGCATTTCCAACTCGGAAGGGAGAAGTCCTGAAGCCTCGGCTGTCGGCTCACACCATCCGCCGACTCTCTGAAAACCTATACTCCGACCGTCTTCGTCACAGTTATTGAGTTTATATTATCACAAAACTTTTTTATTGTCAACAGGTTTTGAAAAAAATTTTCAAAAATTGTCACCCAAATCTGTGCTTTTGGTTGACAATTTCCGCCGCATGCGGTATAATCAGTAATAACATGCAGAAAGCCGAGGAAATTGCCATGAGAGAAGAAACCGCACTTAAAACCCGTGTTCTCGCCCTGCTCGAAAGTCATAAGGGCGAAAGCGTATCGGGTGAATATATCGCAGGAAAGGTGAGCACGAGCCGTAATTCCGTATGGAAAGCGATAAACCGACTGCGTGCGGAGGGATATGACATATCCGCCGTCACAAACAAGGGCTACTGTCTTTCCGCAGACAGCGACATCTTCTCCGCACAGAGCGTTTCCGAGCGCCTTGCCCGCCCCGACGACTACAATATCACCGTAGAAAGCACAGTTACATCAACCAACACCGTGCTTAAAATGCAGGCGGAAAACGGAGCGCCTCACGGCACGGTGCTGATTGCCGAGGAGCAGAGCGAGGGCCGTGGCAGGCTCGGCAGAAGCTTTTTTTCTCCGTCGAAAACAGGGCTTTACATGAGCGTTATTCTCCGACCCGAGCTGGACATAAGTGAAAGCCTGTTTATCACAGCCGCAGCGGCTGTGGCGGCCGCCGAAGCGATTGAAAAGGTTTCGGGCAGAACTGCGGATATAAAATGGGTGAACGATATTTACTGCGGCGGGAAAAAGGTCTGCGGAATACTCACCGAGGCGTCGGTTGACTATGAAAGCAATCGCCTTAACTACGCAGTTCTCGGGATAGGGGTAAACATTTTTGCCCCCGAAAGCGGTTTCCCCGATGAGCTCGGAGAAATTGCCGACAGCATATGCCGCAGTAAAGCGAGCGGTGTAAAAGCCGTTCTTGCGGCAGAGATACTGAACGGATTGTCGGCGTACTGCGGCGGAATCCGTGAACGAACATTCTACCCCGAATACCTCCGACGCTCAATGCTCGTCGGCAAGGAAGTCACGGTCGTCAGAGGCAACGAGGAAATCAGCGGCGTTGTAACGGATATTGACGAACAGGTGCGGCTTGTCGTGCGTAAGACCGACGGCGCCGAAATAGCTGTAAACTCGGGGGAGGCAAGGCTGAAAAAAGGCGGTGTCATAAAATAAGAAAAGGTGTTTTTTCTCCGCAGAAGCCTGCAATGTGCGGGATTTTTGCCGCCGCTGCCGCAGTTTTTTCGCAGATAGCCATACCCGCCCCGACAGGCGTTCCGCTGACATTGCAAACTCTTGCGGCGGCGCTTTGCGGCTACACGCTCGGAAGCAGATACGGAGCAGTTTCAATGTCTGTTTATATTCTAATCGGAGCGGTCGGTGCGCCTGTTTTTTCGTCTATGCAGGGCGGTTTCGGCGTGCTTTTCGGACCCTCGGGCGGCTTTATTTTCGGTTTTATTCCCCTTGCAGTACTTTGCGGGGTCAGATGCAGACGTAAATATCTTCCTCTCGTTTTCGGAGCAATGGGCGCAGCTTCCTGTCATCTAACAGGCATTGCGTGGTTTATGCTCGTTTCGGAAACAGACGCCGTGACGGCGTTTCTGACGGTTTCCCTGCCGTTTTTCGCAAAGGACCTCGTGCTTACGGCGGCGGCATATACCCTGTCGCTCACGCTCAGGAAAAGAATATCACGCCTGTAAACCCGCATGCAATTATATTGACAAAACGCATTAAAAGTGGTATTATTATTAAATAGCCTTGCGCTATGAATTTTAATTTATCGGCGTATAGCCGAAAGAAAGGAAATGGTATAATGAAAATCACATTAAAGGGCGATGTTGTAAAGGAATATGATTCCGCTATGACTGCATTCGAAATCGCCGAAAGCATCAGCTCGGGTCTCGCAAGAGCAGCCTGTGCCGCAAAAATTGACGGGGTGGTGTGTGATTTACGAACTACCATCGACAAAGACTGCGCACTTGAAATTCTGACGTTCGACGACGAGGACGGAAAAAAAGCTTTCCGTCACACAGCGTCTCATATACTCGCACAGGCAGTTAAAAGACTGTTTCCCGCAACAAAGCTCGCAATCGGTCCCGCAATCGAAGGCGGTTTCTACTACGATTTTGACGTTGAAAAGCCTTTCTCTCCCGAGGACCTCGCAAAGATTGAGGCGGAAATGAAAAAAATCGTCAAGGAGGGCATTAAGCTTGAGCATTTTGAAATGTCCCCCGACGAGGCAATAAAGTATCTTGAGGAACAGGGTGAAATCTACAAGGTTGAACTCTGCAAGGAGCATGCTGACAAGAATGAGCCTATCTCGTTCTATAAGCAGGGCGATTTTACCGACCTGTGCGCAGGCCCTCACCTCATGTCCACATCTCCCGTAAAGGCGTTCAAGCTTACAAGCTGCACGGGCGCATACTGGAGAGGCAGCGAAAAGAACAAGATGCTGTCAAGAATTTACGGCACAGCATTCACCAAGAACGCCGACCTTGAAGAACATCTCGCAAAAATCGAAGAAGCTAAAAAGCGTGACCACAACAAGCTCGGACGTGAGCTTGAATACTTCACGACAGTTGACTATATCGGTCAGGGTCTTCCCATTCTCCTCCCCAAAGGCGCAAAGGTTGTCCAGCTCCTCCAGAGATGGGTTGAGGACTACGAAGCGGCTCACGGCTGCATGCTCACAAAGACTCCTTACATGGCGAAGCGTGACCTTTACAGAATTTCGGGACACTGGGACCACTACATCGACGGCATGTTCGTCCCCGGCGACCCCCAGGACGAAACAAAGGAATGCTTTGCGCTCCGTCCGATGACATGCCCGTTCCAGTATCAGGTATTCCTCAACAGACAGCGCTCCTACCGTGACCTGCCCATGCGTCTTACGGAAACATCCACGCTTTTCAGAAACGAGGACAGCGGCGAAATGCACGGCCTTATCCGTGTTCGTCAGTTCACGATTTCCGAGGGACACTACATTCTCCGTCCCGAACAGCTCGAAGAGGAATTCAAGGGCTGTCTTGAACTCGCAAAATACTTCCTCGGCACAGTAGGTCTCCTTGAGGACTGCACATTCCGTTTCTCGCAGTGGGACCCCGAAAACCCCAAGAACAAGTACGAGGGAACGGCTGAACAGTGGGAAACAGCACAGGCCGCAATGAAAACAATCCTTTACGGTCTCGGTCTCGAATACACAATAGGCATCGACGAGGCGGCATTCTACGGTCCCAAGCTCGATATCCAGTACAAAAACGTATTCGGCAAGGAAGACACGCTCGTTACAATTCAGATAGACATGCTTCTCGCAAAGAAATTCGGCATGGAATATGTGGACGTTGACGGAACAAAGAAAAATCCGTATATTATCCACAGAACCTCGCTCGGCTGCTTTGAGCGCACGCTCGCATACCTTATCGAAAAGTATGCAGGCGCATTCCCGCTCTGGCTCTCGCCCACACAGGTTACAATCATGCCTATCGCTGACCGTCACAATGATTTCGCATTCGAAATCGCCGCAGAGCTCGAAAAGAGCGGTATGCGTGTTGACGTTGACACAAGAAGCGAAAAAATCGGCTTCAAAATTCGCCAGGCACAGCTCGAAAAGGTAAACTATATGCTCGTTATCGGCGACAACGAGGTCGAAACGAGAAATGTATCGGTAAGATGCAGAAAACGTGGCGACATCGGAACGATGACCGTTCAGCAGCTTAACGACATGCTCGTCAAGGAAGTTGAGGACAAGGTTATTCTCAATTAAAAATCAGTTTGAAACAGCCTGTATGTATTTATACAGGCTGTTTTTTACTGTGTTATTATTACTTGTTGTATATTTATTTTTTTCGGCCACGCATGTGAGCGTGAGCGAAAAATGCTGATTTTATGAGGATTTTCACGAATTTAGAAAAATTTTAATTTTTTTCAAAAAAAGTATTGACAAAAGCAAATAAAACTGTTATAATATAAAAGCTGTGATGAACAGATACATCACCTGCGGAGGTGGTGGAATGGCAGACACGCTACTTTGAGGGGGTAGTGGGAGCAATCTCGTGTGGGTTCAAGTCCCATCCTCCGCACCAAAAAAGCTCATTGGTTTCAATGAGCTTTTTTTATTACATAAACTTATAACAGGACGGTCAGACCTATGAGAATGAGAAAAAAGAAAAACCTTGACGAGAGAATTGCTGCGTGCGCAGAGGTAAACCTCGGCTGGGTGCAGGATTACAGAAGCGCAGAAAAAGGTATAAATCCCCCCGAGCTTATTACGGCGCAGAGGGTCTTCGGAAACGATAATCCGATATACCTTGAAATCGGCTGCGGCAAGGGCAGATTTGCCGAGCAGATTGCCGAAGAAAACCCCGATATTAACTTCATCGCAATAGAGCAGAATGCGAACGTCATCGTTACCGCCATGGAGCGTACGCTCGCAAGAAAGACGCCTAATCTTCGGTATGTAATGGGTATGGCGGAGTATCTCGAAAAAATATTCGCTCCAGAAAGCGTTGACAGAATATACCTTAATTTCAGCTGTCCGTACCCCAAGAATACCTACGCCAAGCACCGTCTGACGCACAAGCGTTTCCTTGACATATATAAAAATATTCTCAAAAAGGACGCCGTTATTCTTCAGAAAACAGACAACGCAAAGCTGTTCGAATTTTCGCTCAACAGCTTCTGCGAGAACGGATTTCTGCTCCGCAATATAACCTTTGACCTGCATAACAGCGGTATAGAGGGGAATATTATGACTGAATACGAAGAAAAGTTTTCGTCGCAGGGTTTCCCGATTTATTATCTGGAGGCAGTGAATAAAAAATTTTTCTGAAAACGCCATAAAATGCTCCGACAGCACTTTACATTTTAATAAATATAGTATATAATTATGTTGAGCGGAATAATCTAAACAGGGATTATTCAATAAAAACCATATTCAGGAGGATAGATATGAAGAAAATAACCGCACTTCTCGGTGTTGCTGCTCTCGCAGGCATCGGCTATGTTGTCGGAAAAAAAGTTTTTCTGAACTCTGACAAAACAGATTCCGACGAGCCCAAGGTTTACATCAAGGAAAGCCACAGCGAAAAGCTCCGCAAGGCGTCAATGTTTGCCGTCGGCGCAATCAAGACGGGTACGGAAAAGGTTGTTGAGGGAATCAACGACATCATCAACAAGGATATGGTAAAGACAGGCGAGGAAACCTACGAAAAGGCTAAAAATACCTGTATGGAAACCAAGGAAAACATCAAGGGAGAGATTGAAAACCTCAAAAACATGGTATCTTCCATCAACTCCCCCAAGGACAGCGAGGCAGAGGTTTTAGACGAGGATTATTTCGACGAGCCCGAGCAGACGACAGAAAACAGCAATCCGTTCGACGACGAAACGCTGTAATCATAAGAAACTGTAAGAGGGCCGCACGCCCTCTTATTTTTGTATTAAAAAGGCGTTTTCGTGAAGAAAACGGCGGCTGACGCAGAAAGGAATGGAAAATATGAACTGTATTGAATGCGGCAAGGAAATAACCGAAGGAAAGGTTTGCCCCGAATGTATGGGCGTTGACGAAAAGCGTGACCTGACCGACGAGGAGGTTTTTGAAAAATACGCAAAGCCCGAAACCGATGAGGCGGAAGAAAACGAACGCCCCGAAAAGGAATACGAAAAGAAAATAAAGCAGTTCGAAAACGGCAGCTTTGTGGCTCCCGAAAAGGATAAGGACAAAAAAAACATTCTGCACTGGCGCAACCCTATGCTGCGTGAGTTTTTCCTGACGCTGGCGCTCGGAGCGGTGTTCCTGCTTATAGACCTTCTGCTGTTCAAGGCAGTCGGCGACGGAACAAGCGGCGCTATCTACTACGCTGTGTGCTGCACGGTTATAACCATCGGTCTGCTCGCTTTTTCGTTCGTATTCAGACTCCCTCGTGCGCTCAAGCTTGACCGTATGCAGAGAGGAAAAAAACTGCGTGCGAAATGGACTCTCAACAAGGACGAGATAGAAGAATCCGCAAAAAAACAGAAGAACAAGAACAGATTTCTTTACCTGCTTACAGCTGTTGCGTCGTTCGCCCTTCTTATATATTCAATCGCAACCTACAACGGCGAAATGAGCTTTTTCTTCCTGCTTGTGACGATTTCATCGTTTGTGCTCGGTGCAATCTTCACGTTCCTCTTTTTCTTCATGCCCAAGTACAACTACGAGCGTGTAATCAAGAACGGACGTGACGTCCTTATCGGAGAGGACAGCGTTTATGTCTACGGCAGATATTACTACTTCGGCGGCATAAATCCCGCTCTCACCTATGCGCATATAAATACTAAAAAACATATTCTGACCATAGACTTTGCACAGGAGAAAAAGGACGGCGGAGTGAACAAAAAGAGCGTTGATGTGTATGTTCCCGAAAATGCCGAGAAAAAAGCATTAAAACTTATCGACGAATACGAGGAATCGGTAAAGAAATTCCGCAGTGCGGGAATAAGAACCGCCGACGAGGCAGTACAGAAATAAAAACGTTGACACGTCCGCACCGCAGTGGTATAATATTCTTGTAAAAACGTTTTCACGAAGGAGATTCTTATGAGCATTTTAGTTACAGGCGGAGCGGGATACATCGGCTCTCATACCTGCGTTGAGCTGCTTAAAAGCGGCGAGGACATTGTTGTTATAGATAATTTCTTCAACTCAAAACCGCAGGTAATCGAAAAGGTTAAGGAGCTCGGCGGCAAGGATTTTGCATTTTACGAGGCAGACGTCTGCGACAGAGACGCTCTTGAAAAGATTTTTTCCGAGCACGACATAGACAGCGTTATCCATTTCGCAGGCTACAAGGCGGTCGGCGAAAGCGTTGCAAAGCCGATGATGTACTATGAAAACAACCTCGGCAGTACATTCGCCCTTATTGACACTATGAAAAAACACGGCTGTAAAAAGCTTGTTTTCAGTTCGTCCGCCACAGTTTACGGCGAGCCGCAGAGCGTTCCCGTAAACGAAACATTCCCTCTCTCGGCAATCAGCCCGTACGGCAGAACAAAGCTTATGATTGAGGACATATGCCGTGACCTTGCGAAATCCGACGAGGATTGGAGCATTGCCCTGCTCCGCTATTTTAACCCGATAGGCGCTCACGAAAGCGGAGAAATCGGCGAATCCCCCACCGGCATACCCAATAACCTCATGCCGCTTATTCTGCGTGTAGCCGCAGGAAAAATGGAAAAGCTCAATCTTTTCGGAAATGACTACGACACATACGACGGCACCTGCGTGCGTGACTATATTCACGTTGTAGACCTCGCACTCGGTCATCTTGCCGCAATCAGACGTATCCGCACATCAAACGGCTGCGACGCATACAACCTCGGAACGGGACACGGCTACTCCGTGCTTGACATCATCAATACATTTGAGCGTGTAAACGAGATAAAAGTCCCCTACGAAGTGGTTGCAAGACGCCCCGGCGACTCGCCCGCTGTTTATACCGAAACGGCGTATGCGGAGAAAATGCTCGGCTGGAAAGCGGAGCGTGAGCTCGAACAGATGTGCCGTGACTCGTGGAGATACGCAAAGAAGTATATGTAAGTGATATGCAAATAACAAATCCGCCCTTGAGTTATCAAAGGCGGATTATTTTTATTCCTGTCCTCACGGAACAAGCTTGATTATTTCGTCAAAGCCCTGGTCCTTGAGGCGTGAGTACTGCTTGTCTACTTTTTTCGGATTGGTTATTACCGATAATGTAACATCGTACTCGTTCTGTTTTTCATCCGAAAGCGCAATCGCTTCGGCAATTTTATCTGCGGGATAGATAATTGCAAGCTTTTGTCTGCCGCCCGGAAGAGTAATTCCGTTGTCGGTCAGTATTGCGAAAATTCTTTCAAAACCTATCGAAAAGCCTACTGAAGTCGGATCGTAGCCATGTCGTTCTGTGAGCCAAGG
>JAZNLN010000161.1:0-15546 GCA_045579125.1 Ruminiclostridium sp. | reverse complement strand
GCACCTTTGCAAAAAAGAAGATATTGAAAAAAGGTACAGCCGCCCATATAAAAGGCAGTATACGCCAGTTTCCGATGCCGAAAACAGTGAAATACAGCGTGGAGCAAAGTACAACGAGCACCTGTCCCCAGCAGTAAAATGAATGCAGCATGCTCATAGCCGACGCCTTTTCATCCCCCGGCAGCGCCTCCACGACAGGAGAGATAACAACCTCGCATAACCCGCCGCCTACCGCAGAAATTGCCGACGAAACAATAAGCCCGACATAGCTCGGAAGTATAAATGGCAGCGTACCAAGTCCGACAAGCCCCGCAACAACGAATATATGCGCCGCTACGCATGCCTTTCGGTAGCCGACTTTATCCACACAGCCCGCCGCAATAATGTCCGTCGCAATCTGAACGCCGAAATTTACAACTATGAGCAGACTTATCTGCTCAAGACCGAGGTAAAATTCACTGCTGAACGATACGAACAGCAAAGGAACAAGATTGTTCACTATCGCCTGTGTTATATAGCCGATATATGCGGCGTATTTCGTGTGTCTGAAAGTCATTCCGCCGCCACCTCGTCAGTTACGTCACTTTTAGGCATTTTGCGCCGTATCACGATGTACGACACAAGATGCGCAAGGAAAGTTATTGTCCACGAAACAGGATACGATATAAACAGAATTTCAAAGGTGTGATATTCGGGTATCTGAAAAATGGTAGCTATCCACAGCAGACGAAGTCCGCACGCTCCCAGCAGAGAAACAATCGTCGGCAGTACCGCATACCCCGTTCCCCGTATCGAGCCGACAAGGCAGTCCATAAGTCCGCAGGTAAAATAAGTACAGCATATTATCATCATACGTACCATTCCATCCGAAACAACCTCGGGACGTGAGTCATAAATGCCAAGCAGGAATTCTCCCGACAAAAACGCAAGATTACCGAGCACAAGCCCCGTAACGCAGCCGCAAAGGCATGTAGTCAGCACTATGCGGTTAATTCTGCTGTACTTCCCTGCTCCTATGTTCTGGCTTGTAAATGTGAGTGCGCCCTGTGAAAATGCGTTCATTGAAACCCAGATAAAGCCCTCTATGCTTGCCGCCGCAGCACTGCCCGCCATTGCTATCGGACCGAAGCTGTTGATTGACGACTGTATAACAACATTCGAAAGCGAGAATACAACACCCTGGAAGCCTGCGGGAACACCTATTCGAAGAAGCCTCACGGCTATCTGCCTGTCAAAACGGAGCTTTCTGAACTGAAATCTGTAAGCGCCCGTTTCCTTCATAAGACAACGCATAACCAGCACGGCGGAAATGCACTGCGATATAACAGTAGCAAGCGCAACGCCCGCTACGTCCATTTTAAACACGATTACAAACAGGAGATTGAGAAGAACGTTTATCACGCCCGCAAATGTGAGATAATACAGCGGACGGCGTGTGTCGCCCTTTGAGCGGAGAATCGAACTGCCGAAATTGTAAATCATCATCGCAATCATTCCCGCAAAATACACCCGCAGATACAGTGCGGAAAGGCCGATTGTATCGTCAGGAGTCTGCATAAGGCGCAGCAAATCCTCGGCAAAGACAATGCCCACAATCGTCAGCAGCAGACCGCTTGAAATCGCAAGAAGTATGGACGTGTGTATTGTTTTGCTCGTTTTGTCAGCATTTCCCGCTCCCATAAAATGCGAGCACAGAACATTCGCACCTGTCGACAGTCCGAGGAAGAGATTTGTCATAAGATTTACGAGCGAGGATGTCGAGCCGACCGCCGCAAGCGAATTCTGACTTGCATAGTTGCCGACCACAATAATATCCGCCGCATTGAACAGCAGCTGGAGCACACTTGAAAGCATGAGCGGAAGCGTGAGCTTCAGAAGCTTCGGGAGTATCGCTCCGTTCAGCATATCTATTTCATATTTTTTAGCCGTCATATTATCAGACCTTTCTGTATAAACGCCGCATTTACCAAATACTGCGGCGGCAGCTGACAAGCCGCATTATTACAGTATAAAACTTTTTGAAGAAAAAATCAATACCAACGGCATAAAAAAGTAAAGTCCCCGAAGCATATGCTCCGAGGACTCCGAAAAATCAGTTTTTGATAACAACGTCGCCGCTTGTGAGCGAAACGTCAATGCGGTGAACATTTGCGCCGCCGACAACGCTTGTACTACCCTTACCAACGCTTACGTCAGCGCCGTTAAGTCTGCTCCTTACAGAGCCCGATACGCCGTCAAAATCAATTTCGGCACCCGAATTTTCGGGAAGCGTAATTGTGTAATCGCCGCTGATAGCCGAGATTTTAAGGTCGTTCGTCCATTCGGCGTAAACAAGGTCAATGTTGCCGCTTGTAGTGCTTATTTTTCCTTCTCCCGAAATTCCGCTGATGTTGATGTTGCCGCTGATAGAGGAGAGCTTGAAGCTGTCTGTGCGGAAGCCGACAATGGAATTGTCGCCCGATGTGGAGTTGATTTCAAGCGAATCAGCCTTTTCACCTGTGCAGTTTGTTATGGTGTTGTTGCCTGAAACGGTGTTGAGCTTGAGCGAATGTGCGAATACGTTATACTTTCCGTCGCCGCTTGTTGTCGAAATAACCATATCATCAGCCTTGAGTGTTTCGACATTATAAGCGCCGCTTACGGAGCTGATTTTTACCTCGTCAAATACTTTGTCGGGGAGATATACGGTAAGCTTGTTTGAAGGAACCGCAAAATTGAATATTGTGAACCAGCTCTGTGATTCTCTTATTATAAGCTTATCATCATCAATCTTGCAGGAAAATGCCATTTTGCGGTTATTTGCAATATACTCTGCGGACGCAAGACCGTTTTCACTGCGTCTGATATCAACGCTGCATGAAATTGTGCCGATGTCTATTTCGTCAAGCGAAGCAGACTGACTGTCTGTAAAATTATAGTTGTTAACCTCATTTTCCATAACGCTCATAGAAAAACCTCCGTTGAATATACCGAACGAAAATGTCGGATTATCGCTGTCAAAGCCCTCTGCGGCAAAACACATGGCGAAAGCCGCCCCTGCCGCTATAAATATTATCAAAAATGTCCAGAAAAGTTTTTTCATTTTATTCACCTCACGCCTGCTGTGCAGCTGTTGCCTTTTTCTTGTTCTTTCTTTCAATTACATCTCTGCCGACAATAAGCTTTGAATGCCAGTTTATTATCGAAATAATAATTCCGATAAAGCCCTTTACAATCACTATTGCAAGCAGTACCGCAAGCCCCGAAAGAGCCATAAGCATAATTCCGAACGCTACGTTGGACATAGGTCCGAACGGAGAAACGAATTGGATAATGCCCGCAATACCGCCGAACATACCGCATAGTACCGACGCAAGACCCGATATAAAAAGTGAAATCGGAATCGAGAAGTATGCGCAGATTACGCCGACAAGCGCAGGAAGCGCCCACGAGAATACGAATAAGTCAACGCAGATTGCGCCTATAAGACCGCCGACATTAGGTTCAAAACCGTTTGCTTTCTGCTGCGGCTGATTGTATGCCGTGTTCTGTGTGTATGTGCTCTGCTTCGGATGTTCATATGTGTTGCCTGCAAAGCCGTCGCTTGCGTTCTGCTGTGCACTTGTGTTCTGCTGTGCACTTGTGTTCTGTGCGGCTGCGTTCTGCTGTGCGGACGGCTGTTCTGCCTTTTCTGCGCCGGGAACAGCAAGCTCCGTGCATTTATTCATTTCCGCCGCCTCATCCTGATACTGTGCAACAATCTCACCTAAATCTCCGAGCTTGCCGCAGACCTCCTGTTCGGTAAGGCCTCTTGCAATACCGTCGTCGAAGTGCTGTTCAAAATCCAGCATGATATCTCTTGTATCGGTAATATTTCTTTCCGCAAGCTCTTTTCTCAAAGCCTGCATAAATTCGCTTTTATTCTGAAACGTTCCCACTATTCATTATCTCCTTTCAATAATTGATTGACGCTCCTCACGAACTCAAACCATTCATTCTCCTGTTCCTGCATAAGAACTCTGCCTGTATCGGTTATGTTGTAGTACTTTCTCGGCGGACCCTCCTGCGATTCGACGATGTAGGAGTCAATGTATCCGTTGTCTTTCAGGCGTTTGAGAAGAGGATAAATCGTTCCTTCGGTTATATGCATACATTCCGATATGCGGTTTACCAGCTCATAACCGTAGCAGTCCTTCTTCCCCACTATCGACAGAACACAGAGCTCCAGCGTTCCACGTTTAAGCTGCGAATTCAAGCAATCGCCTCCTTTTGTGATTACAGTTTTCTATTTCAGAGTACTTTTGGTTTCAAAGTACTTTTCGTTTCAAGGTACTTTTGTCTCGAAGGTATTTTCCCTTGCAAGATATATAATACCACACATTACATTGTTTTGCAAGGTACTATGCGAACAATATTATAGAGTTTTTTTCATCGTTTTATGTGCACATTGCACAATGAATGCACCTTTTTTTATCCATAATACAAAAATAATCATTTTCTATTGCCATTTAATAAAAAAAATGATAAAATGTATTAGATAGTGTCAACACATATTTTTAAACATAAAAGCAACCGTTTGCAATTACGCAAGGAAGGACAACCTTATGAAAAAATTCAGCAGATTCATCGCATCGGCAGCGGTAATTACCGCTCTGTCCTGCTCGCTTTCGGGCTGCTACTTCTTCCCCGACGAAGAACAGCTCCTTGAGGCGCCGACTGTACCCGAAGAGGAAGTAATCTACTCAACATACACGGCAAAGCAGAAAACAATCCAGAGCAATACTATTGTAACCGGCTACGTTTCGTCAAGAACTGTCGGCGAATGCTATTTCACAGACTATACGGGAACGGTCAAAACTATCCACGTCCGTGCCGGCGATATGGTGGAGGAAGGCGACCTGATTGCGGAAATGAATGTCGGAACGCTTGAATACGACCTGAAAATACAGCAGCTGAAGGTCCAGCTTGCACAGCTCCAATACAACGCATCGGGCTCGCAGGCCGACAAGCTCCAGCTTGAAATAGAACAGAACACTCTCGCAAAGTATCAGGCGGAATACGACGGTGCAAGAATATACGCTCCCATAGCGGGACAGATTTCCTATGTCCTCGGAATAGCGCCCGGAACAGAGCTCGACCCTTATAAAATAGTAGCAAGAATTGTCGACCCGACAAAGCTGTATGTTGCGGCGGAATATGAATCAACATCGGTTTTCGCCAAGGGCGACAAGGTGACAATCAAGGTCGAGGACGACGTATACGACGCCGAAATATCGTACACCCCCAAGGACGCAATGGCTGACGGCGCAGAGAATACGGAAGTCCTCCACGCCGATTTCACAGGAAATACTCCTGCATTCGGATTTATCGGCAAGCTCGCCGACATCGTCAAGGTAAACAGCATTTCCGAAAATGCCGTTGTCATTCCCAAGCACCTCGTCAAGACTGACGGCAGCCGCACCTATGTTCAGGTACTGCGTGACAACGAAAAGATAGAGGCAGACATCGTAACAGGCATCAGCAACGCAACGGAAATTGAGATTGTAAGCGGTCTTTCCGCAGGCGATCTTGTAATAGTGAGGTAAGAATTTGTTTACTATACTTTTAAGAAAAATGAGAAATACCAAGTGGATGGTACTCTGTCTGTTTCTTGGATTTCTCCTTGCGGCGGGAATGCTGAGCACGGTTCCTATTTATATGGACGCTTCCCTTCAGCGTATGCTGATAAAGGACATGGAGGAGTATCAGCTGAATACGGGAATTTTCCCGGGCGTATACTCGGTTGAACGTGAAATTCCCATATCCGTAAGCACATCTGAACAGCTGGAGCTTATAAACAACATCCAGCTGACGGTCAAGGAGCATGCCGAGGGTACAGGTATACCCGTAAGCACAAGCAAAACCATACTCCGTGACAATCTTCAATACATAATTCACGGCGCAAACGCATCAAGCGGCTCAAAATCCACACGAGTAAAAATTGACGCATTGACGGATTTTGAGGACAATGTCACGATAACAAACGGCCGCATGTACTGTGAGGGCGGTGTTGCCGAGGACGGCGTTTACGAAGTGGTTGCAACCGAAACCGCTCTTAAAACCCTCGAAATCGTTATGGGCAACGAATACGAAGTCGTGTCCGTCGATACAAGCAGAGAGCCGATAAAGATGCGCATTGTCGGAATATACGAAGTAAACGACAACAACCCGACATACTGGTCGGAGGGAGTCGGCAGCTACATAAATTCGCTTATAACAAGCACGGACTGTTTCTGCGGTCCGCTTATGCAGTCGGGCTCCGTAAGCCTCACGGAAATAAGCGTTCGCTACTGTCTGAGCTATCAGACTATGGATATGAACACGCTTGAATCCGTGACCGCTCATATCGCCGAGGACTCCAAGTATTTCAAGGAGCTTGGCTATACCTTTACAATGAACATCTACGATACGCTCCTCGAATATACCGAGGAGGCGGCAAAGCTGACAAGCATACTGTGGATACTTCAGATTCCGACGATGATTATGCTGGGATTCTATCTGTTTATGGTGTCGCAGCTGAACGTCGAACAGGAGAAAAACGAAATCGCAGTATTCAAGAGCCGAGGCGCAAGCTCAAAGCAGATTTTCTCGCTCTACGCAATGGAGGCGGGTCTGCTCGGTCTGATAACGCTTGTCGCCGCTCCGTTCATAGGCCTTATTCTCTGTCAGTTCCTCGGAGTTTCCAACGGCTTCCTTGAATTTGTAAACCGTGTGGGAATTGCCGCAAAGATAACGCCTATGGCTATTCTCTATTCGCTCCTCGCCGTTGTTATTTTCTTTGCAACGACAATGCTCCCGATTATACCTGCGTCAAAGCTTTCGATTGTCCAGTACAAGCAAAGCAAAACAAAGGTTGTAAAAATGTCGCTCTGGGAAAAGCTGTGCGCAGACGTAATCCTCATAGCGGCGTCAGTTGTATTCTATATAATCTATACAGACAGCTTCAACGCCGAAATACTCAACGGCACATTTGAGGCAACAGGCGAGATAAATCCGCTGTTCTTCATTTTTTCAACCTGCCTTGTAATAGGTCTGGGACTGCTGTTTATCCGTATCTACCCCTACATACTGCGGCTTATTTACCTTATCGGAAAGCCGTTCTGGTCACCGTCGCAGTATATGGCCCTCACTACCGTATCCCGCTCGCAGGGCGGCAAGGAGCGTTTCCTTATGATGTTCCTCGTCGTTACATTCTCGTTCGGACTGTTCTCCGCAAACACGGCAAGAGCTATCAACAACAACAAATCTGACAGAATCTACTACTCCAACGGCGCAGATATTACCCTGAAGGAGTACTGGGCGGAAACAACCACAACCGACGAAAATTCCGCCGAGATAAGCTACATAGAAAAGGATTTTGAGCGTTTCGAAAACCTTGCGGGAGTTGAAACGGCAACCAAGGTTCTCATGATTGAAGACGGAGTGAAATTCAACGCCGACGGAAAAGACGACAGCAACCTTACCGTTATGGCGATAGAACCGTCACGTTTTGCAAAAGTGGCGTGGTTCAGAAATGACCTGCTCCCTATCCATTGGTGGAATTACTGTAACGCACTTCTCGATTTCCGTTCGGGCGTAATCATTTCAACATCGCTTGCGGAAAAGCATGACGTAGGTCTGGGTGACGAGGTTACGTTCAAATGGGGCGGCAACGATACTATCAGCACAACCGTCCTCGCCGTGGTTGACTACTGGCCGGGAATAAATCCGAATGCCACGGACAAAAAGGGCGAAACGACAGGCTTTGCGGTTATGAATTACAGTTTTGTTTTCTCGCAGACTGTCCTTGAGCCGTACGAGGTATGGCTCGACCTTGCCGAGGGCGCTACAAGCGAACAGCTGTACGCCGATATAAAGGAAAAGAAAATCTCCGTGGAAACAATCACCGACAGCTCACAGCTGCTTATCGCCGAAAAGAACGAGCCGCAGCTTCAGGGAATGAACGGTGCGCTGACATTAAGCTTTGTTGTTATTATGTTCACGACAATCATAGGTTTCCTTATCTACTGGATTCTGTCGATTAAGAGCCGCACTTTACAGTTCGGCATACTCCGTGCGATGGGTATGACATTCCGTGAAATCGTAGGAATACTCGGCTGGGAACAGCTGCTCGTTTCGGGCGTTTCCATTGCCGCCGCATTCATAATCGGAGGAATTGCAAGTGACCTGTTTGTACCTCTGTTCCAATCGATGTATAACGTCGTTGACCAGATACCGCCGTTCCGAGTTGCGGCAACACAGGCGGATTACCTTAAAATCTACGCTCTTATCGTTCTTATGCTCGGCGGAGGCTTCGCAATCCTCGGCGGCATAATCAAGAAAATCAACATCAACAAGGCGCTCAAGCTCGGCGAGGATTAACCCGAAAGCACCGAAAGGAAAAACCAGATGCAGAAAATGTTCGGATACGTCCGCAAGGCGTGTCAGGAATTCGATTTAATATCCGACGGCGACAAAATAGCCGTCGGCGTATCGGGCGGAAAAGACAGTCTTGTCCTGCTGGCGGCGCTCGCAGGCTTCAGGCGCTTTTCCGAGCATCCGTTTGAAATGCACGCTATATCGCTCGACCCGCAGTTCAAGGGACAGAAAACCGATTATGATTCGGTAAGAAGGCTGTGCGACAGACTTGACGTACCGTTTACTCTTGTAGAAACCGACATAGCCGAAATCGTGTTCGAAATACGCAAGGAGGCAAACCCCTGCTCGCTATGTGCGAAAATGAGGAGAGGTGCACTCCACGACGCCGCAAAGGAAAACGGCTGCAACAAGCTTGCTCTCGGTCACCATAACGAGGACGTAATAGAAACGTTTGTTATGAATCTGTTTCGGGAGGGGCGTGTCGGCTGTTTTGCCCCGATAACATATCTGTCACGCAAGGATATAAGCGTGATACGGCCTCTTGTGCTTGCTCCCGAAGCGCAGGTTTCCGCCTGCTGTAAGCGCAACGGCTTCGAAATCGTAAAAACAAAATGCCCCGTTGACAAAACAACATACCGTCAGGAAACAAAAGAATGGCTGGCGGAAATGGAAAAAAAGGACAAGGGTTTCAAGCTCCGTCTTTTCGGCGCACTCCGCCGCAGCGGCGTCAACGGCTGGGGATATAAAAATCCGCCTTCGGCGACGGAATGCCCCGACTGCGAATAACAAAAAGGAGGACTGCATATGAGCGAACAATTCACCCTGCCGAATCAGGTTGAAGAGGTTATGGCAGTCCTGGCCTCGCACTACTATGAGGCGTACCTTGCGGGAGAATGCGTCCGTGAAATGTATACGGGAGGAAATCCGCTCGATTTCGACATAATCACAAACGCAGAGCCCGCCCGCATTATAGCTATATTTGAGCCTCTTTACAAAATTAACACGGACAACGAGGCGAACGGAGAAATCGTAGTTTTCTGCCGCAATACCGCAATAGGAATTGCATCCTACCGAAAGGGATTTTCGCCTGACGGCAGACCCATATATACGCAGATAATGCTCGAAGAACTCCAGCGGAGAGATTTCACTATAAACGCAATGGCGTACAGCCACGCAAGCGGACTTTATGACCCGTTCAATGCGGCGGCGTGCTTGTCGGGAGAGCAGAAGATAATCCGTGCAATCGGTGAATCCGCCGCACTTCTCGACGAGGCAGACCCACAGCGCAGGAACTGCGTTTCGTCACTCGTTTCGCACCCGATAAACATACTGAAGGCGGTTTCCCTCTACGCAAGCGGAGAATACGTCATAAACGAGTACACGATAGGAAGTATGATTTCCTACGCTCCGTCGCTGGCGGACGTGAGTCCGAAAGAAATTCTCCCCGTGCTCGAACAGGCAATCCTGGGCAGAAGAATCGCTCACGCTATGGCCGAACTGTCCGAAGTATTCTTCTCGATAATACCCGAACTGCGGTTTTCGTATAACTTCGAACAGTACAGCAGCTATCAGGAATATACCCTCTGGGAGCATATCCTCCGCAGCGTCGGCTATGCCTCCCCCGACCCGAGCATAAGATTTGCACTGCTGTTCCACGGGCTCGGAAAGTACGACTGCTATGCGTCAAGAGGAACATACGCAAGTTACAGCGGACATGCCGAGCGTGCCTGCATAATTGCCGAAAGAATTATGACCCGCCTCGGTTTTTATGCCGAAAGAATTTCGGAAGTGCTGTTTCTTATCGCACATCACGACGACGACGCCGATTTTGAAATGGAAAACATGCCGCTGATAATAGAAAAATACGGTGTTTATATGACAAAAAAGCTGCTTATGACGCAGGCGGCAAATATACGGGCGAAAAGTCACTCCAACGAGCTGTATGCCGCAAAATTACGCAATATAGCGGGCAAAACGGCAACTTTTCGCTGAAATTCAGCAAAAAATCTTGAAATAAATCGCATTTTGTGGTATAATAATAAATGGCCTATCTGCCAAATACGCATACGGAGGTGAATTACTGTTTGAAATACTGCTTATGGCTCTTTGAAAAAAAGGCGTATACGCTCAAAGACGTTACGGATAATTTTGATACAGATTCACTTTCCGCTTACTTCCTTGCGGGAAGTCTTGTGCGCTGGCTTAAAAATATAGGCGAGGACGAAATTGCCGACCTTGTCGGAAGAATAAACCGCAAGGGCGACATAGCAAGACAGCTCCGCAGATGCTTCGGGCTTGAAAATTCGGAAATCAAGGCTGATTTTCCTGTGCCCGACTATGCATTTGAATATCATCCGTTTGATTTTTCATGCCAGGGCTGCGGCGAAACCGCTCCACGCACTCAGTACGGCAGCTTTTCGTCAAATCATGGCAGCTATCCCGGCAGCTTCGGCTCATACCGCAGCGCCGTTTCCTCGGCCTACGGCAGTAATATCACAGGCTCGTACCTGACGTCGGGTCTGCTTTTCGGCGGCTACGGAAGCGGATATTCAAACATATTCCTCGCAGGCGGCAGCTTTTCCGCATTCTTTTCATCGGGTGCGGCAGGCTCTTTCACCATAGGAAGCTTTGGCTACGGTTTTGGCTTCGGCTACGGCAGAGGCTCGGGCAGTATCTCCTACGGCTCGCTTACGGGCAGCTATTCATACGGACGTCCGTTCGGCAGAACCGCCTCGGGCAGTTTTATAATCGACCTCGCAGGAACGCAGATAACGGAGGAGGAATACAAAAGAACGATGATAAATCTTTCCTCCTGCCCCATGAACGAAAGAGGATACGGAATACATCTCATATGAAAGCAATACACGTCAATTCAACAACACCTTTCTTTGCAAGAAACAAGGACAAACAATATTCTATGGAAAAAACGGAGCTGTACTGTGCGGTGATTTCTGCTTTACAGTGGCGGAAATCAAACGGCGAAATATCGCTTGTTACCGACAAATGCGGCTCCGATTATATTTTTTCGCTCGGTCTGGAGGGAGTATGGAACGAGGTTCTCGCCATTCTTCCTGACGACTCGGAGGGCATAAACCCGCATATGTTCTGGGCGGCGGGCAAGCTTCTTGCGCTTCGTGATATTCCTGCGCCCGTTGCGCTGGTGGATATGGATTTCATAGTATGGAACAAGCTCTCTCCGAACGGTATAACAGCCGCTCACCGTGAGGAGCTTATGCCTCACGTCTACCCTCCTAAGGAATATTTCGGGCATATAAAAAATGATTTTCTTGCGTCCGCAGATTGGAATGTACTGCCGTGCAATACCGCATTCGTGTACTTCCCCGACGAGGATTTCAAGCAGTATTACACAAGTCAGGCAATTCGCTTTATGAAAACTGCGCCCGACTGCGACGATTATCTGTGCCACATGGTTTTTGCGGAGCAGAGAATGCTCTCGATGTGTGCGGAAAAGCTGGAAAGAACGATAGATACCCTGCTTGACAAAAACAAGCTTTTCGTCGCACAGGACAGCTACACACATCTGTGGGGCGCAAAACAGCAGATGCGGGAAAACAAGGAATACGAAAAAGGCTTTCTCCACAGATGCAGACAGAGAATAGCCGCAGATTTTCCCGATTATGCTTATGTTTCGGATATTATCGACAGACAGCCGTGAGGAGGAAAAACAAATGTCAATAGGTAGTATTTCAACATTTTTTTATCCGCTCCGGGCACTTTATTGTTACAAATAAATAAAATATTATTGCCAAACATTTTTTGACATATTATTCGCTTGTAAAAACGGCAGTTATTTGATATAATGTATAAAATGTTACCGTTTTGTAACAATTACCTCCGAAAGGAATGTATACATGAAGAAAACGCCTGAAAAAGAGGCTCAAAAGGCTGATGTGGGCAAAAAAATAAAAAAGAAAAACAATGCCTTGAAAGGATTGCTTTCCTCATCGCTTTCTGCCGCCGATAAATTCGGCAGGTATATAGCGTCGGTACTGAAAACAGTTCTTTTGTGGGCGGGCGTGATGTTTGCCGCCGTCGGCAGAAAAATCTGGAATTCAACACAGACTTTCAGACGAAATATGTCACGCAGATTTGCCTACCTCTTTATCATAATAAAATCGCCGTTCAAAAAATTCTTTTCCGTCGTTTCAAAGGCGTTAAAGGACATAGCTGTGCAGCGCAAAGAAAAAGGCTTGTTCAGAGCCATTCTCGCCGCACTCGGACATATAGCGGGATTTATTTTCGGCAAACGTGGTCTTGCCGTTACGATTTTCAACTACGGAATCCCGATTGTCAGCATTATTTTCCTGTTTAATCTCGTTGCATACGCAACGGATATAAACTACGCCGTAAAACTTACGGTAAACGGTCAGTTCATCGGATATATCGAAAACGAGCAGGTTTTCTATGACGCCGAAACCGAGCTGAAAAAGAAAATGAACTATCTGGGAAGCAATACGGACATTGAGTTCATTCCCGAATATTCGATAGAAAAAATAGGAAATATCGGTACACTTACAAAGTATCAGGTTTCGGACAATATCCTTAAAAATTCGGGTATTGAGGTCGATTTCGGATACGGCCTTTACATAAACGATATTTTCTACGGCGCAGTTTCCGACAACACTGAAATTAAAAAGGTGCTCAACGGAATGCTTGAAAAATATCAGGAGCAGTACCCCTCCGCCGAGGTAAGCTTTGTGGACGACATCCGCTATCTCGACACAATGGGTCTTTATCTTGCCGACTCGTTCAAGCGTTCAAGCGACCTTGTCCGCATTCTTACAAGCAAAACCGCCTCGGAATCATACTACACGATAGAGGACGGCGACAGTCATCTTCTCATATGCGACAAGCTCGATATGTCGATGGCGGAAATGGAAATACTTAACCCCGGATTTGAGCAGATGGAGCTGTACGGCGGCGAAAAGCTGGTAAAAAGAATGGAGATTCCTTTTATTTCCGTTGCAGTAACTCTCAAGGAAAATTATAATGTCGATGTTGATTATACGTCAAATTATCATAATGACTCGTCCCTCTATATAGGCACGTCACGAGTGACTAAGGAGGGCACGAACGGCGTGAACAACGTAACTGCAAACGTCAAGTATGTAAACGGCATGGAATTAAGCCGAGTTGTTATCAACTCACGTGTTGTAACGGCTCCCATTCCCGAAGAAATCGCCATTGGCACAAAGCCCCCGCCCGAGGGAGAATATTCCAGCGAAACGGCAGGCTACG
Organism: Ruminiclostridium sp.; assembly: GCA_045579125.1. GTDB lineage: Bacteria > Bacillota > Clostridia > Oscillospirales > Ruminococcaceae > Ruminiclostridium_E. Next base: position 1,911 of record JAZNLN010000161.1, on the reverse strand, counting down.
GAAAGTTCATATGGCCCGTAAACGGCGGCTACGTTTCCGAGCTTACCGAGTGGGACGGCGGTTACAGCGGTCACCGTGGCGTTGATATTGCCGCACCTTACGGCACGTCGATTTACGCAGGCGCAAGCGGTACCGTAACCTTTACCTCGAACTGGTACTACGGCTACGGCATGTGCGTTATCATTCAGCATGACAACGGTCTGTCAACGCTGTACGCACACTGCAGTTCGATATTCGTCCAGACGGGACAGCAGGTAACGCAGGGCGAATGTATTGCCGCAGTCGGCGCAACGGGTCAGGCGACAGGCAACCACCTGCACTTCGAAGTACGAAACGGATATGAAAAATACAACCCCGTAGACTACATCGAAAATCTGTACTACCGATAAATACAAATATGATATGCGTGGGTTATCCTGCGCATATCTTTTTACGGAGGATTGCTATATGCTTAAAATCGTCATCACAGACAGCGAAACAGTCGGAACCGATATTCATTTCGGCAGCTTTGCGGAGTTCGGAAGAGTAGTCAGATATGATGTGACGCCGCCCGAAAAAACTGCGGAAAGAATAAGGGACGCCGATGTTGTTCTCTGCAACAAAACTCTGCTCACAAAGGAAAATATGAGCACTGCGCCCAACCTTAAATACATCGGAATTTTCGCAACAGGCTACAACAATGTCGACCTCGAATATACAAACAGCAGAGGCATTACGGTGACAAATGTCCCCGGCTATTCGACAGAGGCAGTCGTTCAGCATACATTCGCACTGCTGCTTGAGCTGTTTAACCACACGGCGGAATACAATGCGCTCGTGCAGAGCGGAGAATGGAAAAAAAGCAAGACCTTTTCAATGTTCCCTATTCCCTTTTCCGAGATTTGCGGAAAGACAATAGGTATCATCGGTTTCGGCACAATCGGCAGACGTGTCGCCGAAACAGCAAATGCTTTCGGTATGAAGGTACTCGCATATACGAGAACTCTGAAAAACGCTCCGAACGTCGAATTTACAAGCTTTGAAGATTTGCTCGCACGTTCGGATGTAGTGACCGTTCACTGTCCTCTTAACAGTGCGTCGGAAAAAATGATAAACAAGGACACCATCTCCAAAATGAAAAAAGGCGCATATCTTATCAACACGGCAAGAGGTCCTATTGTCGACGAACAAGCACTCGCAGACGCACTCGAAAACGGCATGCTTGCAGGTGCGGGAATCGACGTTCTGTGCAAGGAGCCGATGGAAAACAACTGCCCTCTTTTCGGAGCAAAAAACTGCATAATAACTCCGCACATCGCATGGGCGGCGCTCGAAACAAGACAGCGCCTTGTCGGAATTGTTGAAGATAATCTGCGTTCTTTTATTGCGGGATTTCCGAAGAATACAGTAAGATAATGCTATTTTTATCAGCAAAAAATACTGTTTTTCTTTATGATAAAAAAACTTTTTTTGCATATTGCACTAACTTTCCGCAAAAGGGTTGTAATTCTCAAAAATGTGTGTTATAATCCACTTAACAAAGCAAAGCACAGTCTAAAGAAATATAAAATTGCAGAAAGAAGGATATAGGTATGACATACGAAAAAACTTTTGCGGATTTAAAGAAGAAAATCACCAAGCTTGATGTTAAGAAGCTCGAAGGTCAGTTTGCATTCCAGTTCTGCATCGAAGGCGATGGAGAAGGAACATTTTACGTTGAATTCAAGGACGGCAATTTAGCTGTTGAGCCTTATAACTACAACGACTGCACAGCTACTTTCAAGGCAACTGCCGCTACATTCAAGGCACTTACAGAAGGCAAGCTTTCCGCTGCCGACGCTCTCGCAAAGGGCGACCTCAAGGTTGAGGGTAACGTTGACGCATGCGCAGACATCTTTGACGCATTCGCTGCAAAGAAGGCTGCTCCCGCAA
>JAZNLN010000160.1:0-3782 GCA_045579125.1 Ruminiclostridium sp. | reverse complement strand
AGGAGTTACAAAGCTGTATTGTCTTCCTAAGCCCGCTTGGCCACCGACTTCTTTTAAAGGGAAAATGCGGTTTTCTTGAATATAACCGCCGCTCATGCGGCTTTCCCGAAAGACAGCAACATTTATTTCATCAGACCAGCTGTCTTTACAAGACCGTTCCGCACGGAACGGCGCTACATAACCGACCCGTAACCTATATACTATTATTATGCCGATAGGGCAGGCTTTGCTGTGCCCTCAATCGGAAGAAAGAGGACATAATGCACGAAAATCAGTCTAAACAGAAGCATAACCAAAAGGATGACAGCAAAAAGAAAGCAAGACGCCCGTTCAGATACCAGCCCAAGGCAAAGCAGAACAAGCAGACCAAGCAGCAGACGCAGCAAATCGGCCTCGTAACCGATTTTACGAATGCGGCTATGGAGGAAATCGCTCCCAAGGAATCGAAAAAACAGGCAAAGCAAAAGCCGCAGACCAAGCCGGCCAAGCAGAAAAAACAGGCGGTAAAGAAAGTTATCCCCGTTATCGCAGAAACAAAGGAGCCGCCCAGAAGACAGCGTGAAAAGCGTTCGGCGGCAGTTAAAATTATTGCACTCGGCGGTCTTAACGAAATCGGAAAAAACCTTTATGTATACGAATGCTGCAACGATATGTTCATCGTTGACTGCGGTCTTGCATTTCCCGACGACGACATGCTCGGCGTTGACCTTGTAATTCCCGATTTCTCGTACATCGAAAAAAACAGGGACAAGCTCCGTGGTATTGTTCTGACGCACGGTCACGAGGACCATATCGGAAGCCTTGCGTATCTGCTTAAAAAAGTAAACGCTCCCGTTTACGGAACTATGCTGACGCTCGGTCTTGTAGAGGGTAAACTGCGTGAGCACGGTATCCTGAGCCAGTGCTCGCTTAACGTGGTAAAGCCTCGCCAGAATGTCAAAATGGGCTGTATGAGCGTTGAATTTATCCGTGTAAACCACTCTATCCCCGACGCATGTGCTTTCGCTATTTTTACGCCCGCAGGCATAATCATACACACAGGCGACTTCAAGGTCGACTATACCCCCATTGAGGGCGGAATAATTGACCTTCCCCGATTCGGAGAGCTCGGAAACCGAGGTGTGCTTGCGCTCCTGTCCGAGAGTACGAATGCGGAACGTCCGGGCTACACAATGTCCGAGCGCAAGGTAGGAAACAGCTTTAAACAGCTGTTCAACAACGCCGACGGCAAGCGTATAATAGTAGCGACCTTCTCCAGCAATATCCACAGAATACAGCAGATTGTCGACAACGCCGCCGCACAGGGCCGAAAGCTTGCTGTGTCGGGCAGAAGCATGCTCAACGTTATGCAGAAAGCGATAGAGCTTAATTATATCAAAATTCCTAAGGGCATGCTTATCGACATCGATAAGATAAACAAGTTCAATCCCGAAGAAATCGTAATCGTAACAACAGGAAGCCAGGGCGAACCTATGTCCGCTCTCTCCCGCATGGCGACAGGCGAACACCGTCAGGTTGCCATAACCCCAAACGACCTTATTATTATTTCGGCAACACCTATCCCCGGCAACGAAAAGCTGGTCGGAAGAGTTGTGAACGAACTTATGCGTGCGGGCGCAGAGGTTGTGTACGAAGCAATGTACGATGTGCACGTTTCGGGGCACGCCTGTCAGGAAGAGCTTAAAATGATGATGTCGCTGACAAAGCCGAAGTTCTTTATCCCTATCCACGGCGAATACAAGCATATGAAAAAGCACTGCGACCTTGCACGTCAGATGAATATTCCCGATTCCAACATCTTTATTGCGGGACTCGGCGATGTTCTCGAAACCGACGGCGTGGATATGAAAATATCGGGCAAGGTAACGGCGGGACGTGTTCTTGTAGACGGCTCGGGCGTAGGCGACGTCGGCTCGGTCGTACTCCGTGACAGACGGCACCTCGCACAGGACGGTCTTATGATGGCAGTCGTGGCAATAAGCAAGGCAAATCACACGATAGTTTCGGGACCCGAGCTTATTTCAAGAGGCTTTGTCTATGTGCGTGAATCCGACGAGCTGATAAACGAGGCAAGAGAGCTTATGCAGAAGGTTGTAGAAAAGTGCCTTGCCAATCACACATACGAGCCCGGACTTATAAAAACAGAAATGAAGGACGCTCTGAACCGCTTTATATTCCAGGAAACAAAGCGTGGTCCGATGATTCTCCCCGTTATAATCGAAATATAGGTATGCAGAGGCGTGCATAAATCCAAGAAAGGAAAAAAGGAGCATGAAAAATAAATTCCGTGACTGCGGTCTGGTTATTTCCATAATATGCCTTGTAATAGTAATGCTGGCAATGTCAGTCGTGATATACAGCTTTTCGACGACAATTTTCTGGATATGCGCTCCGTTTATCCTCGGTGTGTGCAGCTTTGCGGTCGGAAAGCTTATTCAGGTAACACGCCGTAATTTCCAGTATTATGTTCAGATAAACGAGGAAATCGACGTACTCGGCAGAGTTTCGATGTATAACTTCCCTATGGCTGTCGCTATCGTTGATAAAGCTGATAAGCTCGTATGGTGCAACAAATACTTCTCCGGTGAGTTTCCCGAGCAAAGCGTGTACGGCTCCTCAATCCGCACTATTACGGGCAAGGAAACAACCGTTATGCTCGCAAACTCAAAATGCACCATTCAGTTCGGAAACAGCTGGTACGAGGCGTATGCAAGCGTTCCCAAGGAAGAGGAATCCCGTGACCTGCTGATTGTCTGCTTTAAAAACATTACACAGCTCGTAGAGCTTGAAACGGAACTTACCATGACTCATCCCGTTGTTGTAACTGTTGTTATCGACAGCTATGAGGAAATGTTCAACGACGCCTCCGAAAGCGAAACAGCACGAGTTACGGTACAGATTGACAAGGCGCTTGAGGATTTCGTCGAAAGAACGACGGGAATCATGAAAAAGCTCCAGCGTGACCGTTTCCTTTTCATTCTCGAAGAACGTCATATCAAAAAGCTTATCGAAGAAAAATTCAAAATCCTTGATATTATCCGAGAAATCCGTGTAAACGACAGGATGAACGTAACTCTTTCCATAGGCGTCGGACGGCTTGGAACAAGCCTTGCGGAAAGCGAGGGCTACGCACGTCAGGCACTTGACATGGCGCTCGGCAGAGGCGGCGACCAGGCGGCGGTAAAAACCGAAACAGGCTTTGAATTCTACGGCGGTGTTTCAAAGGGTATCGAACGTCAGACAAAGGTGCGTACAAGAGTTGTCGCAAACTCGCTCATTGAGCTTATCAAGAACGCAAACGACGTCTACATAATGGGACACCGTTACAGCGACCTCGACAGCATAGGCTCGGCAGTCGGTCTTGTTGCGGCTATACGCCGCATGAACAAGGTTGCGTATGCGGTTGTTGACCGTTCCGCATCGCTCGGTATTCAGCTTATCGACAGAGTTAAAGCAGCCGACAGGCAGTCGCCCTTTATCTCCCCGGGTGAAGCTCGTGCCATTGCGGACGAAAATTCGCTTATTATAATTGTTGACACGCACAACCCCAACCTCGTTGAAGACCAGGAGCTTTACAAAAACGCAAAAAATCTCGCAATTATAGACCACCACCGCAAGATGGTAAACTATATAGATACGGCGGCGCTTTTCCACCACGAACCGTACGCATCATCTGCGTCGGAAATGATTACGGAGCTTTTACAGTACTTCGGCGACGCAGGAAAAATCCCGTCTGTATATGCGGAAGCACTGCTTGCGGGCATAATGCTTGACACAAAGAA
>JAZNLN010000159.1:0-2489 GCA_045579125.1 Ruminiclostridium sp. | reverse complement strand
GAAAATCGAGTCGGGAAGAATGGAGCTGTCGTGCAGTCAGTACAGACTGTCGGACGTTCTGAACGACGTTGTTTATATGATCGACGTCAGAAAGGGAAATAAAAAAATCGAGTATGTCGTGGACTGCGACCCTGATATTCCCGACTTGCTTTACGGCGACGAGGTACGCATAAGGCAGATTATGATAAATATTCTGACGAACGCCGTAAAATACACGCAGGCAGGTGCGCTCCTGCTTAAACTCACGTTCAGACGTGAGGCATACGGAATAAACCTTATCATTTCCGTCAAAGACAGCGGCATAGGAATAAAAAAGGAAAATATCAAAAGAATATTCGACCCTTACGGCAGAGTTGACGCCGAGAAAACCCGGAAAATCGAGGGTACGGGACTTGGCCTGCCGATAACGAAAAAGCTGGTCAAACTGATGAACGGAATGATAACTGTAAGGAGCGAGTACGGCAAGGGAACTGAGTTCAAGGTCGTTATTCCGCAGAAAGTCGTTTCCGAGGAGCCTATCGTATCAATCGAAAATCCCGCAAGTATCAAGATTCTGTCGTTCTACTCCGTTGACAGCATACCGCAGTTTGCCGCAGAATCATACTCGCTGACGCTCAAGAACATTCTGAACAAGTATGCTATACCGAGATACCTTTGCAGCAGTCTTGAGGAGGCAAAAAAGGAAATCGCAACCGACACATACACGCATGTCATAATCGGGCAGACAGAGTATCTTGAGGATATGAGCTATTTTGACGAGCTTTCAAAGATAATAAGCGTGACGGTTGTTCAGAACAGAACAACCAAGCTCCCTCTCGGCGGAAATATTACGAATGCGTACAAGCCGTTCTACACGAGAAAATTCAGCGATATTCTCAATAATTCGAGCCGTTCCAAGGAGCGTCTTGCTCCCGACGTGTTTACCATTCCCGACGCAAATATCCTTTTTGTTGACGACAACATGGTAAATCAGAGGGTTGCGCTCGGACATATGAAAGCGTACAGAGCGCAGGTTGATACTGCGTCGAGCGGTATGCAGGCGATTGAAATGATAAAGCAGAAGAAATACGACGTTGTATTTATGGACCATCTCATGCCGGGAATGGACGGCATAGAAACGCATCGGGAAATCCGCCTTATACAAAAGGATTATGCAAAGAAAATTCCTGTTATAGCGCTGACTGCGAACGTAGCAAGCGACGCAAAGGACCTGTTTATTACCGAGGGATTCCAGGACTTCATGTCAAAGCCTATTCACTCAAACGTTCTGAAGGAAATGCTTTTGAAGTGGGTTCCCGATGAATTGATTATCGCAAAAAGGGGTGACCTGCAATGAATGATAAAATAATCATTTCCACGGACTGCACCTGCGATTTGCCCGAGAGTCTGCTGAAAAAATATTCGATTGAGGTTATTCCGTTTTATATTTCCATGAACGACGTTCGTTTTCAGGACTGCGTCGAGGTAAATTCCACGGCGCTCGTTGAGCACCTTGAAATTGATACCGATACAGTTTCGAGCGCCCCCGCAACAGAGTCCGACTACAAGGGTTATTTTGAAAAGCTGGCGCAGAAGGGAACGGTTATACACATTTCCGTTTCAGGCAAGCAGAGCACCGCATATGATAACGCAGTGCTTGGTGCGAAGGGGATGGACAACGTTCATGTCGTTGATTCTTTCCTTGTGTCGCTCGGGCTCGGACTGCTTGTTCTTGCGGCGGCAGACCTCGCCAAACGCAGTGCTACGGTGGAAATAATACTTGACCAGCTGCGTGTAATCCGCACTAAAATCAGCTGCAGCATCATCCTCAAGTCAACGCAGCAGATTGCAAGCAACAACAGAGTCAGTCAGATAATGTCAAACCTGATGATGTTTTTCAGAATAAAGCCGATTCTGAAAATGAAAAACGGCAGAATGAAGATTTCGGGTGCCTGTTTCGGAAACAGGACTGCCTACGCCAAAAAATATATCAAAAAGGTGCTTCGAAGAAAAAAGAATATCTCTGACGACATTCTTTTTATCGCAGTTTCGGGCTGTTCGGAGGAGTTCCAGGAGCTTGTGTATAACGAGGCGGCGGATAAGGTCAGCTGGAAACAAATTTTTATTAACGACGTATCCGTTTCAAACCTCTGCAACATTGGTCTTGGCAGTATCGGAATGATGTTCTACACGAAATAAGGCTGTTATAAAAAATGAAATCCCGCAGAATTCTGCGGGATTTTTTCGGTTGCACGCCGTTTTACTATTCGGGTAGCTGCCGCTGTTCCATATGTATTTCTTATCTGCATTGCACCCCGCAAGCAGAAGCATCGCCGAAAGTGCGGTAATAAAAGCTGTTTTTTCATAAAGTTTTTCATAAAATTCCTCTCCCAAATTTTAATTATTCACAACCGTCACATACCCGTTTTTGTCCGCATAATATTTCTTCCCTTTTTCAGTTATACAATTTGTGCAGGCTTTACCTTTTCATTTGTTATAAGCGCTCTATC
>JAZNLN010000158.1:0-1650 GCA_045579125.1 Ruminiclostridium sp. | reverse complement strand
GTCTTTACAAGTCTGTCAACAACGCCGCTCTCCTTGAAGAGGTTACCGAGCATAAGCATACCTACCAGCGGAGCCGCAGAGGGCACGATGCAGGATACGACAACTGTCGTAAGAATCGGGAAAATGATTTTTTCCTTCTTGGAAACTGCACGGAGCTGACCCATCTTTACGGCACGTTCCTTCTTGGTTGTCAGCAGCTTCATAATCGGCGGCTGAATTACGGGAACCAGCGCCATGTACGAATAAGCCGCAACAGCAATAGAGCCGAGCTTTTCGGGAGCGAGCTTTGAGGTAAGGAAGATAGCGGTCGGACCGTCTGCACCGCCGATGATACCGATTGACGCCGCCTGCTTGAGGGAGAAGTCAACAATACCGATTTCGGAGAGAGCGCACGCTCCGAGGAATGTTACGAAGATACCCGCCTGTGCCGCCGCACCGAGCAGGAAGCTTGTCGGGTTCGCAATCAGCGGACCAAAGTCGGTCATACAGCCGATTCCGAGGAATATCAGCGGCGGGAAAATCTGCAGCTTAACGCCGAGATACAGCATATCAAGCAAACCGCCGTCGTGCAGCACCTGACTGTAATTTACGTCAGATGTAAGGAAGAATTCGGGGTGATAGAGGTCTGCGCCGGGGATATTTGTCAGCGCCATACCGAATGCGATAGGAAGAAGCAGGAGCGGTTCGTACTGCTTTACGATAGCGAGGTACATAAGGACGAACGAAATTCCGAGCATAAGAGCCTGCTGCCAGGTGATGTTCGAGAATGCCGAATCTTCCCATAAGCCCTGCATGGTTTCTAAAAAAACTTCAATCATTGGCTTTTAAGTCCTTTCTTTGATTTGTCAGAACGGGCGTGTGTTATCACTGATACCTGCGGCACTCCAGCCGGAACGTACAGCCTTTTCACGCTTCTTTATGCCGACAACTTTATACTGCTTGCCGTCGGCCTCGCTGTATGCGGCAATCGCTGCGGAAATGACAGCAATGATTTCTTCGTCGTTCTCGTCATACTCCTCTTCGGGCTCGGACTGTACCGCTGCAGGTGCAGTCTGTGCAGGCACTGCCTGTGCGGCCGCCTTTTCAGCCTCTGCTTTTTTCTTCGCCTTTTTTTCTCCCACCGTCATTATCTTGCCCATAATCAAAAGTATAAAAACAAGAATGACAAGGATAAGGAATACAACGACTATACCTGTAACAACCGTTGACCATATCATCGTCCAGTCGCCTGAAAAATTACGCTCTGCCGTTTGTGTGCAAAGCGACATGAAATCGAACATCTGACCAGCTCCTTTTTAAATATATACGTTTTTTGCCGTCGGCAAACATACAAATCGCAAATTAAGAATATTATACCACAATTTTTTGATAATTTCAATATGTTTTTTAAAAAAAATAAGAATATTTTGACAGATAAAACAAGCGCAAAAAATACTCACGCCGCTGGCGAAATGCAAGACAAAACCCCTGCGTATCCGACGATACAGCAGGGGCGCAATTTCAGGTATATATTCAGTCCGCATTATTTCTGACGTAATCAATCAGCGGACCGATGTTGCTTCTGTCCGAGAAGTCAAACGGCTCGTCGTACATTTTAAGCATTCCCAGGTCGTCCTCCGACGGATTTTTAAGGCTTTGCAGGTGCTTTTT
>JAZNLN010000157.1:0-3336 GCA_045579125.1 Ruminiclostridium sp. | reverse complement strand
AATGCACCAGTGCTTGCGGTCCGTGTCGTCCTTGTAGCGGTGCATCGGGAGCTGTACGTTCATAAAATACAGATTGTCGTCGCCCCAGTTGTCACGCCACTGCTGAATAAGCGCACGCAGGAGCTTGAAATATTTATCGGGATGCGTGTCGTCGCTTTCGCCCTGATAGTAAAGGAAGCCCTTTATCGTGTACGGGCAGACACGCTTTATCATCGCCTCGTAAAGCGCCGTCGCATGGAACGGATTGTTCGGGCAGAGCGGTCCGGGATACTTGTTCACGCCGCAGACCTCCTGGCATTCCGCCCAGCTGCCGTTCGGGTGTTCCGCATAGAATACGGCGCTTTTCTTATTCCATTCGGCGTCATATTCAAGATACTCGGCATATTCCCTGTCGAGTTCTTCCTTTGTTTTACCCTTTATTGCGCTGTCATATGCATCGAGGTCCTCTTTCGTGTCCTCGTCCTTTTCGAGCGCCTCACGGCTCATCCAGTGGCTCGCTCTCGTTCCGCCCCAGTTGCAGCCGATAACGCCGACCGTCACGCCGAGCTTTTTCGCAAGCATTCTTGCAAAGAAATAGCCGACCGCCGACCACGCTTTTGCATTTTCCTCGGAGAACACGCTCCACGTTGTGTTAGCCTCGTCCTCAAAGAATTTATCGTCCATAACGCAGTTCTTCTGCGTGTAGTAAAATCTTACATTCGGGTTTTTGTCGTTTTTAAGGACGTCTGCGCCGCCTGTGCAGTTCTGCAGCTCAAACTCCATATTCGACTGACCGCCCGCAAGCCACACCTCGCCGACGGCAATATCGGAAAACTCCCTGCATTCCGAGCCGCAGCAGACCTTCATTGAAAGACCGCCGTCAGCCGCCGCATGCGGAGGGAGAACAGCCGTCCACTTCTCGTTTTCTACCGTGCATTCCGCCGTTTCTCCGTCAAACTCAACCGTAACAGCGGCTCCGTTTTCGCCCTCGCCGAAAATTTTGACGGGGCATTCTCTCTGAAGCACCATATGATTGCTGAAAACAGCCGCAACTCTAAATTTAGCCATATTAACCTCTCGTTATGCGTAATAGGCACAATGCCTTATGTTAATTATAAAACTCTTGTCGTCAAATGTCAACATAAAATGTTTTTTTGAATAGAATATGCGTTTCCGTCGGGGCATATATTTCTGCAGGCAATACTATTCGGGAGGTAGTGCAATGGCAGGGAAAAAACCGCTTTTATACAGCTCACGCCTGTATGTCTTTTCAACGCTTGCGGGTGCGGCGGCGTCGTGCGTGCTTTTGCTGATTACGGCGCTGGTCATGTATATCCCCGCTCTCCCCGCCGAAGCGGCAGGCATAATGTCGGGAATAGCTCTCGGCGGAGGCTGTGCCGTGAGCGGCTTTGTTGCGGGAAATGTCAGGAAACGCAGCGGACTGCTGACGGGGCTGAAATGCGGGATTATCCTGCTCGTGCTTTGTGCGGCGGCGTCGGTTATCGGCGGCAATGCCGACGGCAGCGGCATCGCTTCGAAATGCGTGACAGCAGTTATTACAGGATGTTTCGGCGGAGTTACGGGCGTAAATTTTAATTCATGACAAAATTTTGGTTTTTTTACCATATTTTTTGTTGAAGTATAACAAAAACAAATCTCTCTTTTCGTCGTTTCCGCAAATTGACATAGTTTTCGGCAAATGGTAAAATATATATTACGAAATCCCCCGAAAGGACGCATAAAAACAAAGGAGTCCCGAACATGAAAAAAATCATTTCCGCAGTCATGTCGGCAGTAATGCTGTTTGCCTGCGTTATTTCTGTCTGCACCTCTGCGGCGGCGGACGAAAACGTTATCATAGACTACAAAGTAACCTATAACGAGGACGGTATCGCATATATCGAAATGTTCAAGGAAAGCAGCGGGAATACTATCCGCTACACCGCCGACGGCAGCACCCCGACGAAAAAATCCAGGAAATACACAAAAAAACTGAAAACCGACGAAAGCCGTGTAATCCGTGCGGCAGAGTATGACAATAACGGCAAGAAAATCAAAACGCTGAAAATCACGCTTTCTCCGAGAACGGCGGACGTTACCGTAAGAAAGGTCAAATACCTCGATAAATTCAAGATAACGATAAGCCATTCCGACGAAAACGCTGAAATCTACTACACTACCGACGGCAGCACGCCAAGCAGAAAAAGCGAAAAATACACAAAGCCCATTATCGTTGAGCCGGGCACAAGAGTAAAGGCCGCCGCATACTCCGACGGCATGAAGCGAAGCGGCATTTTCTCCGCAAAATTCGGCGAAGCACCCAAGCCCGAGGAGCCCTCGTGCGACATTTCGGCGGCGGTATCCCCCGAGGAAACCGAGGACGAAATTGAGTTCAAGGAATACATGTATAAAATGCTGGAGTTCCTCAACGAGGAGCGTGCGAAGTACAATTCACAGCCGCTGGAGCTTGATATTCAGCTTTGCGAGGCGGCTTTGATACGGGCGGAGGAAACGACCGAGAAATTTAGCCATACCCGCCCCGACGGACGCCCGAGCCGTACCGTTTTAAGCGACATCGGCTACGTTTCAAGCAAATACCTCGACTATTCGGGAACACATACCATAGTCGGCGAAAATATCGCCCAGGGACAGAAAACCGTCAACGAGGTCGTAAAAGAGTGGTTTGAGTCAAAAGGCCACTGGCAGAATATCGTACATTCAAAATACAGAAAAATAGGCATTGCCTACATAAAAGCAGACGACAAATACAAGCATTACTGGGTCCAGATTTTCTCGTCGTGAGACCCATAAAGCCGCATAAACCGACAATCCGCAGAAATGACAGAATTTCTGCGGATTTTTTGCATAATTTTTGCATAATTTTATCTTTCCCGAAACTGACAAAATAGTCAATATTTTTACAAAAAGGCATTGAAATATACAAGCCTTTGTGTTATAATGTATTATATATTATAGTAGCCTGTCAGTATGTGATTTTGCGGCAGGCCCGGCGAAATATTACGGAGGTGCCTATGACCGAGCTTTTCAATACGACCGCTTTCCGCCTGCTTGAGCAGGGCATAAGCATAACAAAACAGGAACAGAGCGTAATCGCACAGAACATAGCAAACCAGGATACCCCCGACTACAAGTGCAAATACCTGTATTTTTCGGGCGTGCTGAAGGATATAATGGAGGGGCAGTCGGCGCCTCCCGGAGCAACAAAGCGCCTCGAAATGGCTACGACCATTTACGAGGACGACAACACCAAGGACCAGCCCGACGGCAACAACGTCGACGCTGACACGCAGCAGGCGCTTTTCGTAAAAAGTGCGCTGAAATACGAGGCACTGATAA